>JALYRN010000486.1 GCA_030855295.1 Myxococcota bacterium
ATGCGATCCTCGCCGCGGCCGCGAGCGGGGGCTCGGCGATCCCGCTGTCGTGGCCGGCGCCGGAGACCGCGGTCCCGCCGCGCGGCAGCCTGGACGAGTGGTGGGCCGCGATGAACGACGCCTACCGCGCGGGCCAGCTGCGCGACGACGACCTGGTGCTCGACCCGACGTACGCGCCGCTCCGCGAGCGCTTCGATCTCGGCGACCTGCTCCGCATCCGCCGCGAATTCTGATCAGGCGAGCGATCAGAAGAAGTGGTGGAGGAAGGCCTCGACCACGGTGCCGACGATCGCCATCACGAGCGAGGCGATGAACGCCGTGCCGAAGCCGGCGACCGAGAGGCGACTCGTGAGCTTGTCGGTGACGAGCAGCAGCAGCGTCGAGACGATCAGGCGCGTCAGGAACGACAGCAGGAAGCCGATCCCGAGCGTGCCGATCCCGATCGCGACGAAGAGCGCGGAGCTCAGGAAGAAGCTCAGCGTCCCGAAGATCGCGGCGACCACGAGCCGGTTGATGGCGCCGCCCTTCACCTTGAAGCCGGGCAGCAGCAGCGACGCGACCCAGAACGCGAGCGTGAGCGCGATCCACGAGATGAGGAGGTTCATGGCCTGATCATTGGCGCCAGGGCGGCGATTCGCCAGGCGCCCACCGACGATCGCCCGCGGCTCGTCGTCACTCGACGGCGACTGCGACGACGGTGATGTTGTCCTGGGCGTCGTTCTGCCAGGCGGCGTCGACGAGGCGCGCCGCGAGCACGCAGGGATCTTCCTTGCGGGCCCACGAGGCGATCGCTTCGTCGCTGATCACGTCGGTCAGGCCGTCGGTCGCGAGCACGAAGAGATCCCCGGGAAGCGCCTCTTCGACGCGCAGATCCGGCCGCGAGTCGCCCGCCGCGCCGAGCGCGCGTGTGATCACGTGCTGGTACGAGCACTGCTGTCGGGGCGGCAGCGACACGCGCCCCGTGGCCTCCATCTCGGCGTAGAGCGAGTGATCGCGCGTCATCCGCTCGAGCCGACCGCCGCGCAGGCGGTAGATGCGGCTGTCGCCGACGTGCGCGATCAGCGCGCGGCCGCGCTGCACCACGAGCGCCGCCACGGTCGAGCCCATCCGCTGGAGCTCCCCGACCTTCTTGCGGCAGATTTCGCGGTGGGCGATGCGCAGCGCGAGATCCATGCGGCCGCGCGCGAGCGCGTAGTCGTCGTTGGAGTCGCCGAGGCCGAGCTCGCCGCTCGGCGTCATCCGCGCGAAGTACTTCGTGATCGTGTCGACCACGGTGCGCGACGCGATCTCCCCGCCTTCGTAGCCGCCCATCCCATCGGCGACGATGTAGAGCCCGAAGCGATCGACGGCGGACCACGAGTCCTCGTTGTTCGAGCGGCGACCGACGTGCGTGCTGGCGTGGCTGACGACGCGCATGGCTCGGCGTATTGCGACCCGCATGCCAGGGCGCCCCACATCGGCGAACTCTCGCCGTCGCACCCACCGGGACGCATTCCGCCAATCGTTCTGGGGGTTGCGGCGCCGCACCCGCGACACGGCGCCACGCGCTTCGGGCGCTCCTGCCGCCCGGCGCTGCGGACAGCCGACCCCGTGCTCCGGCCGATCCGAGAGCCGTCCCGCGATGGGAGCGGGCGAGCACTCCTGCTGAGTCAGATGCAGACGCGGTTGCGGCCGCCGCGCTTCGCTTCGTAGAGCTTCTCGTCGGCGGCCTTGAGGAAGCCGGTCACGTCCATCTCGCTGCCGAGCTCGGCCGCGCCGAGGGAGACCGTCACCGGGATCGCCTCGGTCTCGAACACGAACCGGCGCTCCGCGATCCGGCGCCGGAGATCCTCCGCGATCGCGCCCGCGCCCGCGACCGGCGTCTCCGGCAGCAGCGCGCAGAATTCCTCGCCGCCGTAGCGCGCGAAGATGTCGTCGGGGCGGAGGCGGCTCTTCACGAGCGTCGCGATCTCCTTGAGGACGTAGTCGCCCGCGAGGTGACCGTAGGTGTCGTTGATCTTCTTGAAGTGATCGATGTCGAACATCACCGCGGCGAGCGCGCGCGCGTGACGGCGCGAGCGCGGGATCTCGCGCTCGAGGGTCTCGAGCAGATAGCGCTTGTTGTGCGCGCCGGTCAGCCCGTCGACGATCGTCATTCGATAGATCGTCTCGTGGTACTGCGCCTCGACGTCGGCGCCGCTGAGGTACTTCATGATCGTGTCGCCGACCTTCACCTGGTCGCCTCGACGCAGCTGGTACTCCTTGACCAGGTCGTCGTTGACGTAGGTGCCGTTGGTCGACTCGAGATCGACGACGTACCAGAACGTGTTGCGGCGCTCGATGCGGCAGTGACGGCGCGAGACCGAGTCGTTGTCGAGGACGATCACGTTCTCCTGACCGCGACCGATCGTCAGCGTGTCCTTCTCGAGCACGTACCGCTTGCCGAACTGGCGCGGGTCGCTCGAGTAGATCACGACGAGGCAGTCACAGCCTGCGCGGCTCCCGATCTTGAGCTCCTCGAGAGGAGTGACGCGCGTCTTGATGTCGGAGTCCTGCACGCTTCCGCATGGCGCAGGGGCGCACCGATCGAGGCCCCCACGTCCGTCTCGATGGTACGGGAGGCGCCTCGGCGCCGTCAATCGGAGTCCAGCGGTTCCGAGCGCGCGTGGTAGCGTCGCCGCCGTGGGCGCGCAGGTCCTGCTCGCGGTCGCGGGCAACATCGGCTCCGGGAAGACGACCCTGACCCGCCGGCTCTCCGAGCGGCTCGGCTGGGTCGCGCTCTTCGAGAGCACGGACGACAACCCGTACCTCGAGGACTTCTACGGCGACATGAGCCGCTGGGCGCTGCCGGCGCAGCTGCGCTTCCTGGTCTCGCGGGTCCGCGACACCCGCAAGGTGATCGACGACGGCACGAGCGCGATCTGGGATCGCACGTGCTGGGAGGACGCGGACATCTTCGCCGCGAACCTGCACGGCCGCGGCGCCATGGACGATCGCGACTGGGAGACGTACCGCATGATCGCGGGCTCGCTGCTCGGCGAGGTGCGACCTCCGGACCTCCTCGTCTACCTCCGCCGCTCTGTGGACAGCTGTCGTACTCAAATCGCGCAGCGGGGCCGCGCGTACGAAGAAAGCATCCCTTCGAGCTATCTCGAAGACCTCGGTCTCCGATATGATGCGTGGTTCGAATCGTGGAATCGGTCACGGAAGCTGTTGGTCCGCGCGGAGGACTACGACTTTCTCCGTTCCGATGCGCACCTCGACGAGCTCGTGGGCCGCATCGCGGAGAGTCTTCCGCAACGCTCTCTGCCGTTCGGCTGATCGCCGGCGCGGTCGCGGCGTTGCTGATCACGAGCTGCGGCGCGCCATCGCAGCAGCTCGTCGATCCTCGACACGCGACGATCGTGCTGCGCGGCAGCGTCGCCTACGAGGCGCGCACGCCGACGGAGCGCGGCGCGTCGGAGGAGCGCGAGGTGCGACCCGCGAGGTTCGTCTCGCTGCTCGTGCTCGACCGCGATGCGCACGTGATCGGCAACGGCGCGACCGACGCGTCGGGGGCGTTCGCGATCCCGTCGGACGCGCGCGCAGCGTTCGTCGAGGTGCACGCGTCGAGCTCCGATCTCGAGCTCGCGGTCACGCGCGATCCCGGCGGCTCGCGTCTGCATGCCGCACGCGTGCGGGTCGAGGGCGCGCGAAACCTCACGATCGTGGCGCGCGATCCGGAGGGCAACTTCGCCGGCGCGCTGCACCTGCTCGACACGCTGCGCCGCGGGCTCGACAGCGTGCGCACGTGGACCGGGCGAACGCTGCCGCCGCTCTACGCGTACTGGGATCGCGGCGTCACGCGCGACTGGAGCTACTACCGCGGCGAGCGGCCGGCGGGCTCGGGACGATTCTGCGTCGAGCTCCTCGGTGGCGATCCGGGCGCGCAGGACACGACCGACACCGACGAGCACGACGAGGCGATCGTCCTGCACGAGCTCGGGCACTTCGTGATGGATCAGCTGAGCGGCGACTCGTCGCTCGGCGGTCAGCATCCGCGCGGCGCGCTGATCGATCCGGGGCTCGCGTGGGAAGAGGGACGCGCGACCTGGTTCGCGACCGCGGTGCTCGGTGCGCCTCCGTATCGCGACACGATCGGGATCGCGCCGCACGGACGGCTGCGCGTCGACGAGAGCCTCGAGACGCCGCTGCCGCCGCGCGGCATCGGCTCGGAGACCAGCGTCGCGGGCGTGCTCTGGGATCTGGCGGACGGTGACGGCACGCTGCCCGACGACGACGCCGACGGCATCGCGCTCGGTCCCGCGGTGGTGCTCTCGGCGATGATCGAGATCGCGCAGATCGAAGGGTCGTTCCCGTCGCTGCCGACGTTCCTCCGCTTCCTGATCGACACCGGTCGGCTCGCCGAGCCGGAGCTCCACGCGATGCTCGCGCGCACCGGAGAGCCCGCGTCGGTGCTGCCGGAGACGCGCGTCGCGTCGTGGCCCTTCGATCTCGACGCGGGGAACGTCTCGCAGGGGAAGATCGACGGGCTGAGCCAGCCCGCGCCGAGCGGCGGCGCGAACCGGCCCGACACCGGCTTCGATGCGATCCGCGCGTACCGCGTGCGGGTCTCGCGCCGCGGGATGCTCTCGGTGCGGCTGACGATCCGCGGCAGCGGCGGCCAGCGGGATCGCACCGATCTCGATCTCGAGCTCCGCGATCAGCGCGCCCGCGTGCTCGACTCGGCGCGCGGCGACACCCCGCGCGAGGCGGTCGCGCGCATCGTCGAGCCCGGCTGGTACGTCGTCTACGTGCGCGACGGGGGCTCGGGCAACCGCGCCGACTACGAGCTGCGCATCGATCTCGCGCCACTGCCGATCGAGTGACTCGGCAGGAGCGCTCGCCCCCCGGAGGGACCGGACAGGGAGCGCGCCTCTGATGATCCGTGCGCCTCGTCGGCGCGAATTCTCCGCGGGCGCGCCTCGGAATCGACACGAGCGTTCGGCACGCTCGGGGCCATGCGAAGGATCGATGCGAGCGTGACCTTGTCCGTGCTCGCGATCGCGATGCTCGGCGCGCGCGTGCTCCGCACGCACTCGCTGGAGCTCGCGTTCCTCGGCTGGAACCTCGTGCTCGCGTGGGCCCCGGTGGGGCTCGCGTGGGTCGCGGCCTCCCTGGCGGCGCGCGAGCGCGTCGGCGCTGCGGTCGTGGCGACGGCGGCGTGGTGGCTGTTCTTCCCGAACGCGATCTACCTCGTGACCGATCTCGTCTACGCCGGCGGCGACCGCGGCGTGCTGCGCTGGTACGACGTGGCGATGCTCGCGGTGTTCGCGTTCGCCGGCGCCGCGATCGCGATCGGCTCGCTCGAGCGGATGCGCGGGCTGGTGGCGAGCCGCGCCGGCGAGTGGCCGAGCTGGGCGTTCGCGGCGGCGGTCTGGCTCTCGAGCGGCGTGGGCGTGTGGCTGGGCCGCGTGCGTCGGTGGAACAGCTGGGACGTGGTGCTGGCGCCGGGCGACGTCGTG
>JALYRN010000487.1 GCA_030855295.1 Myxococcota bacterium
CGCCCGGGCTGCCCATCTGCTGCAGCTGCTGATCGTGGATCTGCACGAACTGCGTCAGCCGCTGGCGGAGCATCTGGACGTTCTGCTGGTCGGTGGTGAAGACCAGCGCGCCGCCGTCCTGGAGCTCCTCCGCCTGCACCTGGAGGTTCTCGATGTCGGCGGGGCACACCTGATTGCGCATCTGCTGCGCCTGATCGCCGCGCTGCTGCGGCGGCGTGGTCGGCTGCGCGCGCTGCGGCCGCTCGCGCGGCTCGGCGCGCTGGGCGGACACGGAGAGGCCGGTCGTCACGATCATCGCGCCCGCGAGCGCGCTTCCGAGGATCTGCTTGCGCATCGATGTCTCCTTCGATCTGGGGTTCCGTGGCTCGACGCCACGTCTCTCGCGCGTCGAGGTCCCGACACCGCGAGCAGCCCCCGTGCCGGGCCGCGATGCCCACGATTCGCATGCGTTTCGGAGCTCCGACCGATCGCGCGCGGTGCCCTTCGCCACCGTCTCCGCGCCCAGCGTCGACCTCTGCCGCGTCGCGCTTCACCACGGCCCGGCACGGGAGCACGCGCGACGCGCGACGCGTCACCTGCCGGTGGGCGCGTCGTCGCGGGGCGCGGCGTGGGTCTTCACAGCGAGCGCACGTAGGCGGCGAGGTCCGTCTGCTCGGCGGCGTCGAGGCCGAGCTCGAGCACGCTGTCGTAGTGCGCGACCACGTCCTCGAGCGTCGCCGCGCTTCCGTCGTGGAAGTAGGGCGCGCGATGCCACGCGCCGCGCAGCGGGGTCGACCGGTATCTGCCGGTCGCGCTGCGCTCGGCCTCGGTCGGATCCATGCCCGTCTCCGCGGCGGCGTGCAGCGTCGGCGCATCGGTGAAGCTCGCGCCCGCGTGGCAGCTCGAGCATCGCGCGGTGCCCTCGAAGAGCACGCGACCGCGCGCCGCAGCGTCCACGTCGATGCTGCCCGCGGGAGGCGTCGGCGGGGCGAGCGAGAACTGGTAGTCGCGCAGCGCCGGCAGCTTCGGCGTCACGAGATCCGGCTCCTGCACGATCATCAGACCGATGCGCTCGTCGGTGAAGCTGCCCTGCCCGCCCATCTGCGTGATCGCCACGTACGCGTTCCAGTACGAGACCGGCCCCTCTCCCGTGTACGTCTCGAGGGCGACGTCGCGCAGGCCATACGCCGGCGGGAGCAGCACGGGATGGCTCATGCCGTCCTGGTTGAAGCGCGCGTCGTAGCGACCGGGGCCCCACGACTCGAGCGCCGCGCGGGCGGTCTCGGTGTCGACCCCGAGGGACGCCGCGAGCGCGGGCAGCCCCGGCGTGAGCGCGATGATGCGGCCCGAGTCGAGGTCGCGGTTCGGCCATCCATCGAGGCGCCGTCCGATGCCCGGCATCACCACGTCGTCGACCGTCGAGTGACAGAGCGCGCAGGTGATCCCGATCTCGACGACGACCCCGTCCTCGACCGTCGCGGAGACACCGACGATCGCGTCGAGCCCGAGCAGCGCGACGGTCGTCGCGGGATCCTCGAGATCGGCGCTCGCGAGCACGTCCGCGGGGACCGCCTCCGAGTCGACCTTCAGCCCCACCGCGAGCGCGGTCGTCGGCGGCAGGGTCTGCACCAGCTCGTGCAGGCGCAGCACGTCGGTCCAGAGCTGCTCGTCGCCGAAGGTGTCGTGCCGGAAGATGCAGCGGCCGTCGTCGAGCGCGCAGGGCCCGAGATCGACGCCTGCGTCCGGCTCGGGAGTGGCCGCGTCGCGGCCCGCGTCGGGCGGCGCACCGGCATCGTGGCCGGCGGCCGCATCGTGGCCTGCGTCGAACGTGCTGCCGGCGTCACGACCGGCGTCCGGGAGCGGCGCCACGTCGTCACCGCACGAGGCGAGGAGCAGCATGCTGGCGAGCCCGCAGAGGGATCGCGCTCGGAGGATCATCGTCATGTCCGTCGGAGCCACGACGCGTGCGATCCGTGACATCGAATTCGCGAATCCACCTCATTTTCTCGGAGGGATTGCGAACCTCACGGCGCGTGACGAAGTACGCGCGGCTCGCCCGATCAGAGCTCGAGCGTGAGCGAGATCGGCGCGTGGTCGCTCGCGCCGCGTGCGTCCTCGAGGATGCGTGTGTCGACGACGCGCGGCACGAGCGCCGGCGAGACGAGCGCGAAGTCGACGCGCGCCGCGTCGAGCGTGCGCTCGCCTCGCGCCTTCCACGTGTACGCGCGCGCATTCGGGTGCCGCGCCTGGAACACGGCGACGAGCGCGAGGTCCTCGAGGGTGCGCGTGAGCGGCGCCTCGCCCGCCGCGAGCCGCGCGATGCCATCGACGTTCCACGAGACGATCGACGAGCCCATGCCGCTCCTCTGGGCCCCGGTCGCGGCGCGCTGCCCGCTCTAGATCGTCTCGACGGTCCCGGTGCGCGCGGTCGCGTCGCGTGCGCGGTTCGCGCTCGCGAGCTGACGCACCAGATCGGCGAGCAGATCGAAGTCGAGCGGCTTCCGGAGGTAGGCGTCGAACGGCTCGACCACCGACCAGTCGGGATCGACGCGCGCAGAGACCGCCACCAGCGCCATCCGGCGCGTCGCCTCGGTCGTGCGGAGCCGCCGCGCGAGGTCGACGCCGACCGGGCCCGCGCCGAGATGCAGGTCGATCACCGCGACGTCGTGTGGACGCGCGAGCAGCAACGCGAGCGCCTCGCCCTCGCCTGACGCGCCGGTCACGACGAACCCGTGGTGCTCGAGCCAGACGATCGTCAGCTCGCGCGCGTCGGCGTCGTCTTCCACGACGATCACCCGATCCGCCTCGATCAACGAGCGGACGTCGCTCGATCGCGCTGGTCTCGTCTGCGTCGTCATCGTCATTCTCCGCGGTGATGGATCTCAGGGTGGCGCGCAGCAGACCGCGCCGCGTCGGGGAGAACCTCGACGCCGGATGGTGACGACGCGCGAAGCGCACGCTCCCGTGCGCGCCCTACGGGGCGAGCACTCCTGCTGACTCAGGATCTAGAATCGGCTCGCCCGCTCCGGGCGCTTCCGTCCGCGCGCGAAGCGCACGCTCCCGTGCGCGCCCTACGGGGCGAGCACTCCTGCTGACTCAAACCCACACGGCGACCGGGAACGGCGCGCCGGGCTTTGCGAGCGCGTAGCCCTGCACGTACGTGCAGCCGAGGCGCACGACGGTGTCGCGCTCCGCGCTCGTCTCGACGCCCTCGGCGACCACCTCCATGCCGAGGCCGACCGAGAGCGACACCAGCGAGAGCACGACGCGCTGTCGCACCGGGTCCGCGTCGATGCCGCGCACCAGCGACATGTCGATCTTCACGAGCTCCGGCTTGATGCGCGCGAAGTAGCTCAGCCCCGCGTAGCCGGCGCCGAGATCGTCGACCGCGATCCGGAAGCCCATCCCGCGCAGCTGCTCGCGGCGCTGATCGAGATCGCCGACGCTCTCGAGCGACGCGCGCTCGGTGATCTCGAGCACGACCTGGCGCGCGTAGCGCGAGAGCGGTGCGCTCACGTCGTAGAGGTCCGGATCGGCGAGATCCGCGGGGTGCAGGTTCACGAAGATCGTCGACGTCACGCCGCTCGACTCGATGTCGGCGGCGACCAGGTTCCGCACGTGTCGCCCGAGCAGGTGCAGCGAGCCGAGCTTCTCGGCCGCATCGAGCACGGCCGGCGGGCTCGGCAGCGCGGGCTCGCGCGAGCGCATCAGCGCCTCGTAGCCCACCGTGTTCTTGGTGTCCGACGACACGATCGGCTGATACGCCATGTGCAGCTGCGCGATCGCGCTCCGCAGCGCGACCGCGAGCTCCGCGCGCGCCGCGCCGCCACTGCCGCGCTTCGCCTGCGCGAGCGCGCGCAGCCGCGCCGCCTCCTTGACCACCTCGCGCAGGCGATCGACCGCGACCGGCTTCTGCAGGTACCGGAACGCGCCCAGCTCCACGGCGGTCGCCGCGGTCTCCAGGCTCGGCACGCCGGTCACGAAGATCACCGGCAGATCGAGGTCGCGCTCGCGCACGACGCGGAGCAGATCGGTGCCGCTCATCTCCGGCATCTGCACGTCGCACACGACGACGTCGTAGCTCTCGGACTCGAGCAGCGAGAGCGCCTGCGCGGCGTCGGTCGCGACCGACACGCTCGAGGCGAAATCGCGGAGCACCCGCGCGTGCGCGTTCGCCACGCTCGGCTCGTCGTCGACGACCAACACGCGCGGCAGCGACTCGCCCGCTGGACGTGCCCCCGGATTTCCCGGGTCGGTCTGCTTCGGATCGCGCACTGACACACCTCCTCGTGGCTCCGCTCGCATCGTATGCCGTGCGCGTGCGATCGCACCAGCGTCGCGGAGCCCGTGTGGAAGTAGACCTCGCCGCGCTCGCGAGCCCGGGCAGCTCTGCGCTCGACCGAGACGCCGCGGACGTCGTGCAGGCGCTCGGAGACACTTCGCACCAGTGCGCCCACTGCCACGCCGAGATGCGCTGGGAGGGATTCGGGCGGGCACTGATGCGCCGCGCGGCGATTCCGGTCTCGAGCGCTCTCTCGATGCGATGGAACGGCGCTTGAACGTCCGAAGTCGGCGGCGGTGCTGCCGTGGAGGACTGACCCATGAAGAAGTCGATGCTGACCCTGCTCTTCGCCGGCGCGCTCGGCGCCACCGCGATCGGATGCGACGAGCCGTACGAGCAGGAGCCGATCGGAGCCGAGGAGGGCGTCTACCAGGAGCAGGAGGGCGTCTACCAGGAGCGGGAGGGCGTCTACGAGGAGCAGGAGGGCATCCTCGGGACGGAGCCGGTCCTCGAGGAGGAGGAAGGGTCCTTCGGGACCGAGGAAGAGCTCGGCGAGCAGGAAGGCGTGCTCGGCGACGAAGGGCTGTGACCCCCGCCGACCATGACGAGGACCTCGTGATGAAGAAGTCCATGGCTGCGCTCGGCCTCGCGGTCGCGCTCTGTGGCGACGAGGCGTTCTGACGCGCCACCCCGCTCCGCGAGGCCCGGAGCGGGCGGGTGCGATCACGGCGTCGTCGCGGCGGCAGCCCGGAGCGCCGTCGCGCGGCGCCGCGCTCTCCGAGCGCGGCGAGGATCACCGCCCAGCTCGAAGACGTCGCCGAGCAGGACGTGGTGGTCCGGATCGGTGGGATCGACCTCGACCAGGCGTCGCGCCCACTGGAGCGCGAGGCGCGCGTCGGGACGCGCGATGTAGAGGCGGACGAGCCCGGCGATCGCACGCTCGCTGTCCGGCTCGCGACGCACCGCTCCGAGGTAATCCGTCTCGGCTTCGAGGAAGTTGCCGCGCGCGCGGCTCACGGTCGCGCGATCGACGAGCACCTCGGCGACCGTGCGCGACGCGAGCTGGACCGGCTCGAGCTCGATCAGCGCTCGCCCCTCCGCGACGTTCGCGAGCGTTCCCTCGGCGTGCATCGGGCTGTCTGCGCCGGAGCCAGCGACCCGCGCCTCGACCGGCGCGCGCGCGCTCGCGCTCGTCCGTGCGGCTCCTCCGATCGACGGCCC
>JALYRN010000488.1 GCA_030855295.1 Myxococcota bacterium
TGCCTCGATCGTCGGCGGCTGACCGCGGCGCGCGCGGCCGACGCGCACCGTCGCCTCGACCGAGCCCGCGCTCGTCGCCTTGCGCGTCTCGATCGCGAAGATCGCCTGCGGCTGCTCGCCCGCGAACGAGAAGACCTGCCACACGTCGCGTGAGCCGCGCGCGTCGGTCTGCCGGAGCGTGATCGTCAGCTCGCTCTTTCCGTCCCCGGTGAGATCGACCAGCCGCGGCTCGCGGATGTCGGTGCTCGCAGCGACCGGGAGCTGCAAGAACGAGAAGCCGCGTCCCTCCTGCCAGCCGGGGCCCGTGACGACCAGGAAGCGATCGACGATCGACACCCGCTCGGGCCGCGGATCCGCGCCGACGTCGCCGCGCAGATCGTGCGCCGGGCGTGCGCCCTCGAGGCTGCGGCTCGCGAGGAACGAGTCGAACGCCGCGCTCGCGCCGCCGCTCGGCGCCAGCGTCGGCAGCCGCTCGAGGTGCGCCGCGTCGAGGACCGCGAACGTGGGCTCGGACTCGACGTCGGGATGCGCCGCCGAGTCGACGTCGCGCAAGCGAACGGTCGCCCGTCCCTCCTGCCACCTCGCGCTGCCGGGGATCGCGCGCCACGGCACGAACGCCTCGAGCGTGTAGCCGCCGCGCGCCTCGGCCTCGACGATCTGCGCGTCGCGCGCCGCGCTCGGACGACGCCCGAGCGGACCGATACCGACGCTCGCCGCCGAGCGCCCCGTCTGTCCGGCCCAGAGCCAGATCTCGGTCGCGCTCAGGCCGCGGCGCGCCGGGAGCGCGAGCGTGAGCACGATCGCGTCCTCGCTCGTCCCGGGGCTCGCGCTGCGGATCAGCCGGTCGTCGCGGACCTCCGCGCCGACGTAGATGCCGGCGCCGTCGTACGCGAACGCGATGCGCATCGACGCGTCCGCGCCCTCCCCCACGTCGATGAAGCGGACGCCGCGCCACTCGCGCAGCGCGCCGTCGACGCGGATCGCGGAGCCCTCCCCGAGCTCCGAGATCGGCAGGGCGACCTGCGCCGAGACCGCCGCCGGAGAGAGCAGCACCGAGAGGGCAGCGAGGAAGAGCAGCGCGCGTCGCATGGGGCGCGACGACGTTATCACAGCGAGCGCGCGCCCATTCATCGGCTCGCCCGCTCCGGGCGAGCACTCCTGTCGGGTCAGCTGAGGGTCGGCAGCGGAACGCGGACCTTCTTCTTCTCGCCGCGGAGCGCGAGCTGTCCGCACGCCGCCGCGATGTCGTCGCCCTTGCGCCGTCGCACGAAGCTCGGCACGCCCTGCGCGCGCAGCGCGTCCTGGAACTGATCGACGACCGCCCAGCTCGGCGCGCGCAGCGGGTTGTCGTCGATCGCGTTCATCGGGATCACGTTCACCTTCACGGGGATGCCGCGCAGCAAGGCCGCGAGCGCCTTCGCGTCCGCCGGCGAGGCGTTGAATCCCTCGATCAGCGTGTACTCGATCGTGATCCGGCGGCGCTTCGGCAGCGGGTAGCGCTTCAGCGCGGCGATCAGCGTCGGCAGCGGGTACTTGCGGTTGATCGGCATGATGCTCGAGCGCTTCGCGTCGTCCGGCGTGTGCAGCGAGATCGCCAGCTGCACCTGCCCGCCGAAGTCCGCGCCCAGCCGATCGATCTCGGCGACGAGCCCGCTGGTCGAGACCGTCACGCGCCGCTTGCTCAGGCCGATCCCCTCGGGATGACAGAGCAGCGTCAGCGCGCGCGCGACCGCATCGTAGTTGTGGAGCGGCTCGCCCATCCCCATGAAGACGACGTTGCGCACGCGCTCGCCGGGCGCCGTGTTCTGCCGCCCGATCAGCACCTGCCCGACGATCTCCGCTGCGCTCAGGTGCCGCTTGAGCCCCGCGATCCCCGACGCACAGAACACGCACGCCATCGCGCAGCCCACCTGCGACGAGATGCACTGCGTCACCCACGACGAGATCACCTCGACCTCGCGCTCGCCCTCGTCGTCCTCCGGCGTGTAGCCGTCTCCCGGCTGCGTGCTCTGCATCGGGATCAGCACGCTCTCGACGGTGCGCGCGTCGGCGAGCTCCACGAGCATCTTGCGCGTGCCGTCCTCGCTCTCGTGCAGCAGCGCGACGCTCGCGGGCGGCGCCAGCGACTCCTCGGCGAGCTTGCCGCGCAGCGACTTCGGCAGATCCGTCATCTGCTCGGCGTCGAACACGCCGCGCTGATGGATCCACCGGAACACCTGCATCCCGCGGTACTTCGGCTCGCCCCACGCCTCGAGCACCGCCGCCCACTCCTCGGGCGTGCGCTCGATCGCGTGCGCCGGCGGCGCGAGCACGGGCTGGAACGGGGTCGCAGGCATCAGCGTGTGCTTCTGGGGCGCGACGCTCGCTCGCGCAACGCCGGACGCTCGCCGCCCTCCGGGGCGAGCACTCGTGTAGAGGGATCACACCGCGACGCCGAAGTCGCGGAGCGCCGAGTTCAGCGACACCTTGCGATCGGTGCTCTCGGTGCGTCGTCCGATGATCAGCGCGCACGGCACGCCGTACTCGCCCGCCGGGAACTTCTTCGGCCGCGTCCCCGGGATCACCACGCTCCGCGCCGGCACCCGGCCGCGCAGCTCGACCGGCTGCTCGCCCGTGACGTCGATGATCGACGTCGACGCGGTGAGCACCACGTTCGCGCCGATCACCGCCTCGCGCTCGACGTGCACGCCTTCGACCACGATCGCGCGCGATCCGACGAAGCATCCGTCCTCGACGATCACCGGCCGCGCGCCCGGCGGCTCGAGCACGCCGCCGATCCCGACGCCGCCGCTCAGGTGCACGTCGCGCCCGATCTGCGCGCACGAGCCGACGGTCGCCCAGGTGTCGACCATCGTGCCGGCACCGACGTACGCGCCGATGTTCACGTAGCCCGGCATCAGCACCACGCCGCGATCGAGGAAGCTCCCGAACCGCGCCACGCCCGGCGGCACCACCCGCACGCCCGCGACGTCGAGCCCGCGCTTGAGCGGGATCTTGTCGTGGAACTCGAACGGCCCGACCTCGATGCGCTCCATCCCGCGAAGCCCGAAGTAGAGCAGCACCGCCTGCTTCACCCACGCGTGCACCTCCCACGCGCCGCCCTCGGTCGGCGTGGCGACGCGGACCGCGCCTCGATCGAGCGCCGCGATGGTGTCGAGCACCGCGATCCGGTACGCCGCGTCGGCGAGCAGCGCGCGATCCGCGTACGCCGCTTCGATCAGCGCCCTCAGCGCGGGGGCATCGACGGCGGTCTCGGTGTCAGCCATCGGCGAGGCGTAGCAGGCGCGGCGCGCCGGCGACAGCGAGACGGAATGCGCTCGCCACGCGCGCGATCGCAGCCTGAACGATCGCGGCGTGGCTTACGCGGGGATCACGGGCCGGGTGTCGCGTTCGGCCCGCCCGAGCGTCAGCTCGGCTTGTTGAGCTTCTGGCGGCCCTCGCCCTTCAGCTCCTTGGCGCGCCCCTCGGCCTCCATCTGCTCGTTGCCGATGGCATCACCGACGGCGCCCTTCGCCTTGCCGTAGAGCTCCTCGCCCTTGCCCTTGGTGTGCTCCTTGGCCTTGGCGGCGTCCTTCTTGGCGCCGTGCTCGAGCTCCTCGGCGCGGCCCTCCGCTTCCATCTGCTCGTTGCCGATCGCGCCGCCGACGTTCTTCTTCGCCTTGGCGCCCATCTCCTTCACCGAGTGCTCGGTGCGATTCGAATTGGCCATGTTTCCTCCGGTTCGGGCGCCAACAGTGGCGTCCCGCGAACGAGGACTATCGAGCACGACACATGCCGGCCATTTGCCAGTGGTTTCGGGCAGTTCGCACGCGGCGACGCGCCCCGCCTGTCGCATTCCGTCGCCCTGAGTCGACAGGAGTGCTCGCCCCGGAGGACGCGTACGGGAGCGCGCCCGGCGCGCGGACGGAAGCGACCGGAGCGGGCGAGCCGATCTTAGACAGGCCCTGGGGCGCACCTCAAGCTCTCAGCGCCGCCCAGCTGCGCAGGAAATTCGCGCCGAGCACCCGCCGGATCCGCGCCTCGGTCCAGCTCCGCTCGAGCATGTAGCCGACGAGCCGGTAGTACGCCGTCGACCCGTCGCGCAGATCGGGCGGAGGGATGATCGCGCCGTCGTAGTCGCTGCCGAGCGCTGCGGCCTCCTCGCCGCCGGCGCGGATCACCGCCTCCAGATGATCGATCACCGCGCGCCCGTCGCGGACGCCCGAGCCCAGGAAGCCGCGATGGAAGATCACGCCGACGACGCCGCCGGTGTCGGCGATCGCGCGGATCTGTCGATCGTCGAGGTTGCGCCACATCGGGTACGCCGCGCTCGCGCCGGTGTGCGTGTCGATCAGCGGCTGCGTGCGATCGTGCACCTCGATCGCGTCCCAGAAGCCCTTGGGGCTCACGTGCGCGAGGTCGACGAAGATGCGCGCGTCGTTCAGCCGCCGCACCAGGTCGCGACCGGCGTCGGTGAGCCCGGCATCGCCGCGCACCCGGAGCGGGCTCGACGTGTCGCCGTAAATCGAGTTCGACAGGTGCACGACCGTGACGCGCGTCAGCGCACCGTCGGCGATGGTGTCGAGGCGATCCTCGGCGCCCTCGAGCGCGTTGCCGCCCTGCACCGCGATCAGCGCGGCGTGCTTTCCGCGCGCGCGCACGGCGCAGTACTCGGCATGCGTGCGTGCGATCTCGACGTGGCCGCTGCGCTCGAGCGTCTCGCGCAGCGCGCGCGCGTTGCGATCGAGGATGTCGGCGCGGCCGCTCGCACCGCGCGTGATGTTGGTCGCGATCGACCACATCGCGCCGGTGAGCCCGCCCTCGATCGCGCGCGGCACGTCGAGATGACCGAAGAACCAGCCGCCCAGCGGGGACTTGTTCCGGCGCAGCAGATCGTATCCCCAGAGCCGCGGCGGGATGAACGACTCGAGATGCAGATCGACCACCTCGCAGCCCCACGCGAGCTCGACCGCCTCGCGCGGCACGCCCGCGGCGCGCGCGACCTCGCCCGCATCTCGCGCCGAGCTCGACGCCGACGTCGACGTCGAGCCCTCGCTCATCGCGAGACGCCGAACTGCACGCGGTGCCCGCCGAGCGCCGGGAGGTCGGCGACGAAGCGCCCCGACTCCACGCGGGCCGGCCACATCTGCCAGCGCGTCGCGGTCGTGGCCGAGAGATGACGCGCGTCGACCTCTTCTTCGTGGCCGAGCGCGAGATCGTCCGCCTCGAAGCCATCGGGGACCTGCGTCGCCGGGGCCGAGACGCGGAACTCCGCGCCGTTCGCCGCGACGATCGCGGGCCGCACCTCGAGCGTCGGTCCGAGGGGCTGCTTCGTCTCGGCGTCCCATGCCTCGCGCGCGCTGGCGCCGGTCCCGAAGAAGATCTCGGTCTCCTGCGCGAGCGCGCCCGCCGGGATCTCGAGACGCCCGCCGTTCGCGAGCTCGAGCCGGCCTCCGGCGCTGCCGACGCGCGCGCGCACCTCGCGCTCGCCG
>JALYRN010000031.1 GCA_030855295.1 Myxococcota bacterium
CGACCGTCGCGATCCTCGGCGCGGCGTGCTCCCCGTACGGCGCAGTGCGCGATCCGCTGCCGCCGACGGTCGAGCTGCCCGCGGCGTGGACCGCGGGCGGCGAGCGAGAAGGGACCCAGGAGTCCGCGGCGCCCGATCGGTGGTGGGTCGCGTTCGGCGATCCGCAGATGACCGAGGCGGTCGAGGTCGCGGTGGTCGAGAACTTCCAGCTGCGCGCGGCGTGGGCGCGCGTGCGGCAGGCCGACACGCTCGGTGCGCAGGCCTCGTCGCAGTGGTGGCCGCAGATCAGCGCGCAGATCGAGGCGTCGCGGCGGCAGTCGGTGATCGTGCTGCCGGACTTCACGGGCATGGGCGGCGCGCCGACCGCGCGGCAGATCGAGAACAACGGCTTCTCGATCTCGCTTCCGGTCAGCTACGAGATCGATCTCTGGGATCGCATCGGCTCGCAGTCGCGCGCGGCCGGCATGGACATGATGGCCGCCCGCGACGACGTGGATGGCCTCGCGATCACGATCGCGTCGAACGTGGTCGAGGCGTGGCTCAACGTCGTCTACCAGCGGCAGCTGCGCGCGCTGCTCGAGACGCAGGTCGCCACCAGCGCGGCGTACCTCGAGCTGCAGGAGCTGCGCTTCACCGAGGGCCTCGGCAGCGCGCTCGACGTGTTCCAGCAGCGCGCGCAGGTCGAGGGGCTGCGGGCGCAGCTCGCGGCGACGCGGGCGCAGGAGGAGATCGCCGAGCAGCAGATCGCGGTGCTCCTGGGGCGGGTGCCGGGCGCGTCGATCGTGCCGCCCTCCCGCATCGAGATCCCCGCGCCGCCTCCCGGGCCCGCGCGGGGGATCCCGAGCGAGCTCCTGATCCGTCGCCCGGACGTGCGCGCCGCGCGTCATCGCATCGAGGCCGCCGATCAGCGGGTCGCGGCGGCCATCGCCGATCGTTTCCCGCGCTTCAACCTGAGCGCGGCGTTCGGCTTCTCGTCGCCGAACATCGAGCTGCTCTTCGAGTCGTTCGTCTACAGCCTCGTCGCGGGCCTGATCGCACCGCTCTTCGACGGCGAGCGCCGCGAGGCGGTGGTGCAGCAGAACCACGCGATCGTCTGGGAGCGCACCGAGCAGCTCGCGCAGACGCTGCTGACGGCGGTGCAAGAGGTCGAGGCCGCGCTGGTGCAGGAGCGCTACCAGCAGGAGCAGATCGAGGCGCTCGAGCTGCGCGTCGTCGCGGCGGGCGCAGCGCTCGAGGAGGCGCGGCAGCGCTATGCCGCGGGGATCCTCGAAGGCTACCTCCAGGTGCTCACCGCGCTGTCGGTGGTGCAGCAAGCCGAGCAGGCGCTGCTGCAGTCGCGCCGGCAGCTCCTCTCGTATCGCATCCAGCTGCACCGAGCGCTCGGCGGCAGCTGGACCACCGCGCTCGAGATGCCCGAGCCGCATCGCCCGGTCGCCGAGGAACACGACGAATGACGCCCCAGCGGATCCTGCGGTTCCTCCTTCCCGTGATCGTCGTCGTCGGCGGTGCCGGCGCGTACCGCGCGCTCGTGCTGACGCGCCCCGAGGCCGAGCGCGCGGAGGCGGCGGCGCACACCACGCCGGTCACCGTGATGATCGCGCGCGCCGACGATCACCCGATCGTCGTGCGCGCACAGGGGAGCGTGGGCCCCTCGCGCGAGCTGGTGCTGCAGGCGGAGCTCAACGGGCGCGTCCTGTGGCGCCATCCCGATCTCGTGCCGGGCGGGCTCGTGCGCGCTGGCGACACGCTGGTGCGCATCGATCCGCGGGACTTCCGCGCGGCGGTCGCGCAGCAGAGCGCGGCGCTCGAGTCGCAGCGTGTGCAGATGCAGACCGAGGAGCGGCGGAGCGCGGTGGCGCAGCGGGAGTGGGAGATCTTGTCGAGACAGTCCGCTGCGCTGCAGTCGAGCCCCGAGGGTCGCTCGCTCGCGATGCGCGAGCCCCAGATGCGCAGCGCCGAGGCGTCGATCGACGCGACGGAGGCCCAGCTGCGACACGCGCGGCTGACCCTGACGCGGACGACGCTGCGCGCGCCCTTCGAAGCGGTGGTGCGCGAGGCCGATGTCGAGGTCGGTCAGCTGGTCGGCCCCTCGGCGCGTCTCGCGACGCTGGTGGCGACCGATCACTTCTGGGTGCAGGTCTCGCTGCCGATCGACAGCCTGAGCGCGATCCACGTGCCGTCGCCGGGCGCGGGGCAGGACGGTGGCTCGGCGGTGCGCGTGCACCAGGTCGCGGGCGACGGACGCATCGAGCGGAGCGGGCGGATCATCCGGCTGCTCGGCGACCTCGATCCGATCGGGCGGATGGCGCGGGTGCTGGTGGAGATCGACGATCCCCTCGGGCTGCGCCAGCCCGACGTCGCGACTGCGGAGGAGGGTGAAGCGCGGCACTCGGGGCTGCCGATGCTGCTCGGTGCGTACGTGCACGTCGAGATCGACGCCGGGACCTCGCACGGGGCGATCGAGATGCCGCGCGCGGCGCTACGCCAGGGCGACGTCGTGTGGCTCGTGGTCGACGATCGGCTGGTGATGCGGCGCGTGCAGGTGGTGTGGCGGCGTGACGACACGGTGCTGATCGGCGATGGCCTCGGCGACGGTGATCGCGTCGTCGTCTCGCCGCTCGCGTCGCCGGTGGAGGGCATGCCGCTCCGGGTGCTCGATGCGACGCCGACGCCGACGCCGACGGCGGCCGCAGCCCCCGCGCCGGAGGCCCCGTGAGCGATCGTCCGCCTGCGGACGAGCCCCCGCGCGCGAGCGAGCCGCCCGCCGAGGACCCCACGAAGGACCGGGGCTTCCTCGCGCGGATGACGAAGAACAAGGTCGCGGCGAACGTGATCATGATGATCCTGTTCGTCGGCGGGATCGTCGCCGCGGGCCGCGTGCGCCAGGAGGTCTTCCCCGAGTTCGACCTCGACATGGTGCTCGTGCAGGTGACCTATCCCGGCGCGAGCCCCGCCGAGGTCGAGCAGGGCGTCGCGCTCGCGGTCGAGGAGGCGGTTCGAGGGCTCGACGGCGTCAAGGAGGTCCGCTCCACCGCGTCCGAGGGCGTGGCGACGATCGCGATCGAGCTGATGCTCGGGACGAACGCGCAGCGAGCGCTCTCCGACGTCGAGAGCGCCGTGGGGCGCATCACGTCGTTCCCGGTCGACATCGAGCGCCCGATCGTCAGCCTCGCGACGCTCCGCGGCGAGGCGATCTCGCTCGTGATCTACGGCGACGCGAGCGAGGCCGCGCTGCGCGCGCATGCGGATCGCGTCCGCGACGAGCTCCTGCAGCACCCGCGGATCACGACGATCGAGCTCGCCGGCGTGCGCCCTCTCGAGATCCACGTCGAGGCGCCCGAGGCGCGGCTGCGCAGCTACGGGCTGCGGCTCGAGGAGCTCGCCGCAGCGGTGCGTCAGGCGTCGGTGGAGATCCCCGGCGGCGCCGTGAAGACGCGGCGCGGCGAGGTGCTCCTGCGAACGGCGGGGCGGCGCGCGACCGCGACCGAGTTCGAGAACATCGTCGTCCGTAGCCAGCCCGACGGAACGATCGTGCGCGTCCGCGACGTCGCGAGCGTCACCGACGGCTTCCGCGAGGTCGATCAGGAGGCGTCGTACGACGGCCATCGCGCCGTGATGGTCAAGGTCTTCCGGGTCGGTGATCAGACGCCGATCGAGCTCGCGAACGCGGTGCAGGAGTACGCGCGCGATCACGCGCACGAGCTGCCGCCGGGCGTGCACTTCGCGATCTGGAACGACCGCTCGGAGATCTACGCGCAGCGGCTCGATCTGCTGCGGCGCAACGCGATCATGGGCCTCTTGCTCGTGATGCTCGTGCTCGGGCTCTTCCTCGAGACGAGGCTGGCGTTCTGGGTGACGCTGGGCATCCCGATCTCGTTCCTCGGGACGCTGCTGTTCCTCCCCGCGACCGGCGTCACGATCAACATGATCTCGCTGTTCGCGTTCATCCTCACGCTGGGGATCGTCGTCGACGACGCGATCGTCGTGGCGGAGGCGGTCTACCACCACCGGCAGCAGGGAAAGGGCGCCCTCGCCGCTGCGATCCTCGGCGTGAAGGAGGTCGCGGTCCCGGTGACGTTCTCGGTGCTGACGACGGTCGTCGCGTTCACACCGCTGCTCTTCGTGCCGGGGACGATGGGGAAGTTCTTCATGAACATCCCGGTGATCGTGATCCTCGTGCTGCTGCTGTCGTTGTTCGAGTCGCTCTTCATCCTGCCGGCGCACTTGTCGGAGGAGGGCGGGACGCCCCGGGGAGTCTTCGCGGCGATTCGTCGCGTACAGGATCGCTTCCAGGCCGGGCTGACGCGCTTCATCGAGCGCGTCTACGCGCCGCTGCAGCGACGCGCGGTCGAGCATCGCTATCTGACGATCGCGATCGGCATCGCGATCCTGCTCGCCTCGTTCGGTCTGGTCGCGGGCGGCCGGCTGGAGTTCACGTTCTTCCCGCGCATCGAGAGCGACATCGTCAGCGCGACGGTGACCATGCCGTTCGGCACCTCGGTCGAGGACACGCGCGCGGTCGAGGAGCGCCTGCTGCGAGTGGGCCAGGAGCTGACCGAGGAGATGGGCGGTGGCCCCGAGGTGCGGCGCGGCACGTTCGCGGTGCTCGGCTCGACGGGCGCGAGCGGTGGCGGCGGCCCTCGCGGCGGCGCGGCCGCGAGCGGGAGCCACATCGCGCAGGTCGCGATCCAGCTCGTGTCCTCCGACCACCGCGACTTCCGAGCGCGACAGCTCGCCGAGGCGTGGCGCGAGCGGATGGGCGACGTGCCCGGGGTGGACACGCTCGTCTTCGACTACAGCACCGGCGGTCCGGGCGGCGCCGCGATCGACTTCGTGGTGTCGCACCGCGATCTCGGGGTGCTCGAGACCGCATCGGCGCAGCTCGCGTCGCGTCTCGGTGAGCTCGCGGGCGTGCGCGACGTCGACGACGGTTTCAGCGAGGGCAAGGCGCAGATCGACTTCACGCTGCGCCCCGAGGCGCGCGCGCTGGGCATCACCGAGACCGACCTCGGACGGCAGCTGCGCAACGCGTTCTTCGGGTCGGAGGCGGTGCGCCAGCAGCGCGGCCGCGACGAGGTGCGCGTCTTCGTGCGGCGGCCGCTCGAGGAGCGGGCGTCGCTCGCGTCGATCGAGGGCTTCCTGCTGCGCACGCCGGGCGGCGGCGAGATCCCGCTGAGCGAGGCCGCAGTGCTCGCGCGCGGTCACGCGTACACCCAGATCCAGCGTGTCGACGGGCGACGCGTCGTGCACGTGACCGCCGACATCGAGGAGGGCGCGAACGCGAACCGGATCGTGGAGCGCGTGCTCCGCGAGGCGGTGCCCGGGGTGCTCGCGGATCATCCGGGGCTCGCGGTCACGCTGGGCGGCGATCAGCAGCGACAGGGCGAGGCGCTCGGCGCGCTCGGGATGGGATTCCTCCTCGCGCTGGTCGCGATGTACGCGCTGATGGCCATCCCGTTCCGCAGCTACGTGCAGCCGATCATCATCATGACCGCGATCCCGTTCTCGTTCGTCGGCGCGATCTACGGTCACCTGCTGATGGGCTACGACCTGAGCCTGATGAGCGCGATGGGGCTGGTCGCGCTGGCGGGCGTCGCGGTCAACGACTCGCTGGTCTACATCGACGCCGCGAACGAGCTGCGCCGCGGCGGCAAGAGCGCGAACGCGGCGGTGCTGGCCGCGGGCGTGCGCCGGTTCCGGCCGATCATGCTGACGTCGCTGACGACCTTCTTCGGCCTCGCGCCGATGATCCTCGAGTCGTCGGTGCAGGCGCGCTTCCTGGTCCCGATGGCGCTCAGCCTCGGGTTCGGCGTGCTGTTCTGCACGTTCACCACGCTGCTCTTGGTTCCGGCGCTCTACATGGTGCTCGAGGACGTGCTCGGAGCGGTCCGCCGCGCCGGCGCGTGGTGGCGCGAGGACGACGGCGGCAGCGGACCGACGATCTCCACCGAGGTGGCGCCGCAGCGGGACGCCGCCGAATAGCGCGCGACCTCGTCGAGATCAGTCAGAACAGACCGATCGAGAAGTGCAGCGATCCGAAGGGCTCGCCGAGGTCCTCGCGTCGATCGAGGTTGAACCCGTAGTCGAGCGCGATCGGTCCGACCGGCGTCGCGATGCGCAGCCCCAGGCCGGCGTTCCAGCGCACCGCGAAGCGATCGATCAGCCCGACCGACGCCCAGACGTTGCCCGCGTCCGCGAAGATGCCGCCCTGCAGCGCGTCGACGATCGGGAAGCGGAGCTCGACGCGGAAGAGATAGAAGAGGTCTCCCGTGCGCACGACGTCGAGCGGGCTCAGATCGCTCTCGCGGATCAGCAGCGCCTGGTCCTCCGGGATCATCTGGTCCTGCAGGAAGCCGCGCATGGTGTCGACGCCGCCGAGGTAGTACGCGCGGTTCGGATATGTCTGCGAGCCGTTCTCGGCGTGCACCACCACGCCGAAGCGCCCCTGCAGCGCGAGCGTCACGCCGGTCGCGAGCGGCACGTAGCCGGAGAGCGTCGCGTTGATCTTGAAGAAGTGCGAGAAGAACGGCGGCTGCGGGACCATGCCCGCCCTCTCGATCACCTCGCTCGCGATCGAGTGCACGTACTCGGTGCTGAAGGCCGCGAAGATGCCGCGCGAGGGCGTGAACGGGCTGTCGCGCAGATCGAGCGAGCTCGAGAGACGCACGCTGCCGATCGCGGTGTTGCCCTCGGGCACGCGCAGGAGGCGCTGCGCGCGGCCGTCGCCGTTGCGGATCGCCTCCTCGATGCGCTCGCGCAGCGTCTGCAGCCGCCCGAAGAGCTGCACCGCGTTGTGCTCGATCTCGCCCGAGAGCGTCAGCGTCAGGATGCGCTCCGGCACCCACGTCAGCGAGAGCACGACGCCGTTCTTGTCGTATCCGAAGTCGCGCTCGTTGTCGCGGATGTGCGCGAGGTCGAGGGCGGCGCGCATGTTCGGAAGGCCCGGCAGCCACGGCATGCCGAGGCCGAGCGTGATGCGGCGCTCGAGCCGGTTCAGCACGTTCTCCGAGCCCGAGGTCGTGATCGCCTCGCGGAGCTCTTCGTCCTGGAAGAGCACCTGGTACGCCAGCTGGATCCGCAGCGTCAGGGTGAGCGCGAGCCCGAACAGGTTCCGGTAGCCGTACTCGAAGGTGCCGCGCGCGCCCTCGCCGGTCGCGAAGCCCGCCGAGAGCCCGACGCTCTGCGGATCGCGCTCCGTCACCGTCACGATCAGCGGCTTCACGCGCTCCGCGAGGTCGGGATCCGCGGGCGCGATCCGCACGCTCGCGAAGATGCCGAGCGCGCGCAGGCGATCCTCGCTCTCGCGCACCCGCGAGGGACGATAGCGATCGCCTGGGCGCAGCCGGATCGCATCTCGGATCATGCCGACGTCCGCGCGCTCCGCGCCCTCGACCCGGATCTCTCCGACCTCGACCGGGAAGCGCTCGATGATCTCGAAGACGATCTCCGCGCGCTCGCCGTCGGGCGAGAAGCGCACCTGCGGATCGACGCGCGCGAACAGATGCCCGCGCTCCGCGTAGAGATCGCGCAGCCGGCGTCGCGCCTGCTCGAGCGGCAGGTAGCCGAACGCGTCCCCGCGCGCGAGCGCCGCCGCGTCGAGCAGCTCGCGCGCCGACGCGATCTCGTTGCCGCGCACGCGCACGTCGTAGATCAGCGTCCGCGGCCCCTCGAAGATCGGGATCGTCACGACCGCGCGATCGTCCTCGAGCTCCCGCATCTCGGGCGTGCCGACGCGTGCGCGCAGGAACCCGGCCGCCTGGTAGAGCTCCTGGATGTGCAGGGCGGCCTCGAGATACGTCGGCTCGTACCAGACGTGCTCGGGCACGACCTCGACGTAGGCAGGGACCTCGCGACGCCTGCGCGTGCTCCGCCCCGAGACGCCGATGCGGTCGACCACCTCGGAGTCCACCGGCCAGAGGAGCTCGGGCGCCGGAAGATCTTCGTCGAGGTAGCTCTCGATCTGATCGCGCAAGAAGTCCGGCTCGAAGTGCGACGCCCCGGGGAACGACACGCCGCTCACGTGCAGCTGCTCGCCCGGCTCGATGCCGATCGTCAGCAGCGCCGCGCGCGGCTGATCGATGCGGCGCGGATCGAGCGTGCGCACCACCTCGACCTCGGCGTGATGGAAGCCGTGTCGCCGGTAGAGCTCGATCACGCGAGAGCGGATCCCCGCGAGCACCGGCTCGGTCAGCGGCTCGTCCGCGAGCTGCAACACCGCGTTCACGGTGTCGGGATCGACCGGCTCGTGGCCGTGCATCTCGACGCGGTAGTGCCGTCCGAGGTGCACCGGGATGCGGAGCACGACCCCACCCGAGGCCGGCTGCAGCTCGGGCTCGTCGACGCGCGCCTCGAGCCAGCCGCGCTCTCGCAGCCGTGTCTGCACCGCGCGCACGCCCTCCTCGAGGCGGCGGCGATCGAGCACGTCGCCCTCGCCGAGCCCGAGCGCCTCGAGCGCGACGTCGTCGTGCCCGCTCGCGACGCCGTCCCACTCCACAGCGCGCACCCGCAGCGGCTCACCCTCGCGCACCTGGGCGATCAGCACCTTGCGCGCAGGGTCGTCGGTGTCGCGCAGGCTGAGCGCGATCTCGGCGCGCACCCAGCCGCGCGTCGCGTAGAGCTCGCGCGCTGCGGCCGACAGCCCGGGCAGGGCGCCCGCCTCGATCTCACCGCCCTCGCGCACGCGCAGCGTCTGCAGGATCTCGTCGTCGTCGATCGCGGCGTTGCCGTGCAGCTCGATGCGCGTGATCACGATCCTCGGCGTCAGCCGCACATGCAGCGCGATGCCGCCTTCGCGCGGCGTGGCCTCGATCTGCACGTCGGCCCAGCGTCCGGTCGCGAGCAGCCGCTCGATCGCGCCGCGGATCGTGCTCCGATCGAGCTCGGTGCCGGTCTCGATCCCGAGCGGCTCGAGATCGCGCGGCAGCCCGCCGCCCTCGACCTCGATCTCCACGATGCGGCGGCCCGCGAGGCGTGGTGGCACGTCGCCGCGCGCGACCACCGGCAGGAGGAAGCTGCTCGCGAGAGAGAGGAAGGTGACGACGAGCGCGGGCAGGGCGCGGGCGATCACTCGAACTCCAGCCTCCAGCGGAGGTCGCACCCCACGTTGCCGAACGACGACGCGCTCGCGGTCGTCGTGAAGTTGTCGTAGCTGCACTGCACGCCGGTCGTGTCGTCGAGCTGCATGTCGACCACCGCGCGGAAGTCTCGCGCCTCGCCGGCGCCCACGCCGGTCGTCGCGCTGACGCGCACGCGATCCGCGATGCGCTTGCCCACCGAGACCTGCGGCTCGGTGCGCCCGCTGCGGATCGAGTACGCGCTCGTGATGCGGAAGTCGTCGATCAGCGGCACGGCGCGGCGCACCTCGCGGTCGACGCCGCTGAGGGTCGTGAGCGCCTCCAGCGCGGCCGTGCCGGTGACGTCGCCCGCCTGCAGCTGCTCGAACTCGCTGCGCGTCATCCCGACCGCGAGGAGCATCAGGATGTCCTCCTGCGGCAGGTCCGGATCGCTCCGCGTCGCGATCTGGAACGAGTCGAGCGAGCCCCGCGCGTCGAGCACGATGCGCCAGCGCGCCCCTGCGAGATCGCCGCTGCGCCGGATCTCGCTCACCGCGTCGAGCCGGAACGTCGGGTCGATGCGCGTCTCGTCGTCGAACGCGAGATATCCGGAGCGGAGATCGAACACCGCGTTCCGGAAGAAGATGCGCCCGCGCGTGAACTCCATGTTCCCGAGCACGCCGAAGCGCTGATCGGTCCCCACGATGCGGAACGGTCTCTGCGACTGATCGATCACGAGCTCGGCCTCGACCAGGTTGTTTCGCACGACGAAGGGCTGCTCGTCGATGATCTGGAGATCGAGCGCGACGCGATCGGCCGACGGGTCGTAGCGCTCCACCGTCGCACGCTGCGCCCGCGAGAGGTCACCGAGGGTCGCTCCCATGTCGATGTTGCGCGAGAACACGAGCCGCTCGACGCGGACCTCGCCGCGCGCGGTCGGAAGACGATCGCCGCGCGCCCACCCGACCTCGAGATCGGTCGAGAGCGCGACGTCGACGCCCTCTGCAGGCGCGAGCGTGAGGCTGTTTCCCGCCAGCCGCATCGACCAGCGCTCGAGCGCGCCGTCGGCCAGCCGCGCTTCGCCCCGGCCGCGCACGGTGCCGCCCGCGACGCGCCCGTGGATGTCGTCGATCTGGATGCTGCGCGCGCTGAACGTGATGTGGGCGCCGAGCGCCTCGATCGGCGTCGGCAGACCGGCGGCACGCACGAACGCATCTTCGATGCGCGCGTCGCCGTAGATCTCGGGGTCCGCGATCGGGCCGCTGATCGCCAGGTGCGTGATCACCTGGCCCTCGGCCTCGGTGATCGCCGACGTCAGCCGCGTCAGCACGCCGAGCCCGACGCGTCCGTCGAGCGTGAGCGCGAGCCCGCCGTCGTCGCTCTCGCTCGGCAGCTCGTACTGGCCGCGCACGCGCACCCGCGACTCGGGGCCGATCAGCCGCGCGCGGTCGACGCTCGCGACGCCGTTCTTCAGCGCGACCACGATCGGCCCGTCGTTCGCGACCACGAGATCGCCGCGCCCCAGCTCGATCTCGGTCAGCACCATGCGCCCGTCGAGCGACTCGGGCTCTCGCAACCCCCCGTTCTCGAACACGATCTCGCCGGCGAGCTTGCCGTGCGGCGGCTCGCTCCCGGGGATCGCGGACGCCGGCAGGAAGGGCGCCAGCTCGAGCCCGTCGAGCGCGATCCGGCCGCGCAGGGGAAGGCGACGTGTGCGGCCGACCGCGAGATCGATCGTCATGCGCCCGTCGAGCGCGGTCCCGCAGATCACGAACGCGCTCGGGCGCGCGAGCCGAGGCTGGAGGCCGTCGACGGTGTGCAGCGGCGGATCGGGACGCCACGCCGCCCGCGCGAGACCGCTGCGCGCGAGGGCGCACTCCTCGCCCTCCGGCGGCGCGCCTTCCCAGCCCAGCGCCTCCTGGATCCACGCGTCGCTCTGCTGCGTCATCCGCACGTACGCGCGCCCGTCGCCGATCGCGCGCCCGGCGAACACGAGGTTCGTGAGCCCGAGATCCAGGTCCACGCGCATCTCCGACGCGGTTCCGCTGACCTCTCCCGTCACGCTCGCGATGCCGTCGAGACCGGGCAGCCGATCGCCGATGCCCTCGACATCGCGCAGGGCGATCGCGTCGGCCGCGAGGGTCATCCGCAGCGCGCCGCCGAGCGCCATCCCGCCGTTCAGCGAGATCGTGGCGTCGCCCTTGTGCAGCGTGACGGACTCGAGCTCGAGCTCCGCGCCCGCGAGGCCGCGCGACCAGTCGAGCCAGCGGAACCGACCGGTCACCGCGCCGTCGGTGAAGCGATATCCGTCGAGCGATGCTTCCGAGAGCGCGAGCTGCATCTGCACGGCGAGCGTCCCCGAGCGCGAGTCGCCCGGATAGCCGTTGGTGTACTCGAGCTCGGCCGTGCCGTGCGCGACACCCTGGTACCCGGTGAAGCGCTCGTCCGCCTGGAGGCCGAACACCGAATAGAAGTCGTGCAGGCGCATCCGCTCGAGCCGCAGGTGCCCCGCCATCCGGAAGCGGTCGTGATGGAAGTCGAGGTAGACGTCGTCCGCGGTGTAGCGGCTCTCGTCCTTCACCGCGACCACGTGCGGGAAGGTCACGCCCATGCCGTCGCGATCGAGGATCGCGTCGCTCTCGACGTCACCCACGCGGATGCCGTCGAACTCGAAGCCGGCGATGCGCACGTGCCCGGTGACCCGCGGGTCCTGGAAGGCGCCCTCGATCTCGCAGCGCGCGGAGCCGATGCCCGCGAGCACGAATTGGGAGAGCGGCGAGACGTCGCGCAGGTCGGCCGGCTCGGCGCGCGCGCTGACGCGCAGCGCGTTGTCGAACCCGAGCAGCACGTCGCCGAAGATGCGGCTGTGCGGGAGATCGGCGATCAGATCGACGAAGCGGATCCCCTCCTCGCGGATCGACCAGCGCCCGCGGA
Organism: Myxococcota bacterium; assembly: GCA_030855295.1. Classification (GTDB taxonomy): domain Bacteria; phylum Myxococcota_A; class Polyangia; order Polyangiales; family Sandaracinaceae; genus Sandaracinus. The sequence goes on from JALYRN010000031.1 coordinate 11,988, forward strand.
AGTGCCCGCGCGGGATCGCGATCACCGTCGAGAGCGGGCGCGCGTGATAGGGCCCGGTGCTGACGAAGAAGTCGTGCGTGCGCAGATCGACGGGCCCCGAGAGATCGAGATCGCGCAGCGATCCGCGCAGCGCCATGCGCCCCTCGAAGATCCACTCGACGATCGAATTCTGGCTGACGCCCAGCTGATCCATCAGGTGCGCGAACGAGAGCCCGCGCAGATCGAGCTGCGCATCGAGCGGGAGCTCCGGCGACAGGCCGAGCGTCGCGTCGATGCCCAGCCGTCCGCCGTCGCCCCGAACCTGCACCTCGGCGCCCGCGATGCGCACCTGCTCGCGGTCCGCCTCGAACGGGATCCGCACGCTGTCGCCGAGGCCGAACTCGAGGATGCGGCCGCGATCGAGCTGCACCGTTCCGGTCGCGCGCTGTCCATCCGTCGCGTCCTCGAAGAGGCGCGCGCGCACCGCGAGCTGGCCCTGCATCTCGGGGAGCGTGATCGGCAGCGCGAGCTCGCGGACGTTCGCGAGGTCGTAGTCGATCGCGATCTCGCCCGCGTAGCCCGCGGCGTCGGGGTCCATCGGGTCCGGCGGCGGCAGCGGGATCGAGCCGTCGAGGACCGACGCGTGCAGCGGCCCGAGCTCCAGCGCGAGCGCGGGGATGCGCAGCGCGTCCGCGGAGATCTCGACGTGCGCATCGAGGCGCGCGAGCTCGTGCCGGAACCCCTCCCGCGTGATGTGACCGCTCGGGATCTCGCCGACGATGTCGATCACGCCGCCGGCCGCCGCGCTGACGACGACCTCGTTCGCGTGCACCTCGCCGCTCGCGATCGGCTCGGCGTCGACCGAGAGCGTCGCGTCACGGATCGTCAGCCGATCGAAGGGGAGCTGGATGCCGCCGTCGCCCCCGCCGCCGGTGTCGATGCGAGGCACGTTGCGGAGCTGGCCGTCGCGGATGATCAGGTGCACGTGCGCGCCCTCGAGCTCGATCTGCTCGAGGTCGACGCTGCCGCGCAGGAGCGCTCCGATCGAAGGCCGGATCACGATGCGGTCGGCGTCGGCGAGGCGCCCGTACACCGGATCGTCCAGCGCGACGTCGCGGGCGACGATGCCGGGCGGGACCAGCTCGAGCTGCACCCGACCGAGCGACGCGTTCAGCCCGAGCTCCTCGCGGAGAGCGTCGGTCGCGAGCTCCCGGAGCCGCGTATGGGCCTGCGAGGAGCGGATCGTCAGCGCTGCGGAGACAGGAATCCCGATCGCGAAGATCCCCAGGATCACCGCCCACTTGCGCCAACGGCGAAATGCGATCCCAGTGCCCACGCGAACACCCCGGGGGAAGGACGACGGTAGCACGCCGAGCCATGCAGCGCGCTTTCGTGTCGGTGTAGGTCGGACGTTCGCCGACGTAGGATCTTCGAAGAGAGATCGCTCGCGCTGGTGCTAGATGTTCGCGATGGATCCGGCGGCGATGCTCTCGGGACGAACGCGCGAGACGCAGATCAGGCGTGACTCGCTCGGGCGATGGTTCGACGGTGAGGTGCCGATCACGCACACGCTGCTGACGCAGGCCTTCGACGCCTGGATCGAGCGCGCCGACGACGGGCGCTACTGCCTGAAGAACGACATCAACTGGGCGTACGTCGCGATCGAGGGCGCGCCGGTCTTCGTGCGGTCGCTCGAGCTCGGGGGCGGGGGCGTGACGATGCACCTCTCGGACGGGCGCGACGAGCCGCTCGATCCGTCGACGCTGCGGCAGTCGGCCGACGGCGCGCTGCACTGTCAGGTGCGCGGCGGCACGCTCCCGGCGCGCTTCGACTCGCACGCCGCGCTCCAGCTCTCGCCGCTGATCGACGAGGACGCCGAGGGCACCTACGTCGCGCTCGAGGGCACGCGGGCGCGCCCGCCGGTCGTCGAGGATGCGCTGGCATGGCCCTCGTGAGGGGCGAGGCGGCGCGGGCGCAGGACCGCTTCGGCGTCGTCGAGATCGTCGCGCTGGCCCTGGTCGCAGTCGCGCTGGGGCTGCTGTGGATCATGCAGCTGGTGATGGTGCCCAGCTTCGGGCAGATGTTCGCGGACTTGGGCGGCGAGCTGCCGGCGATCACGCGCGCCGCGGTCGGCGGCGTGATCGCGGTCGGCGCGAGCGTGCTGACGATCGCGCTCGCGGCGCTCGGCGTCGCGATCGGTCGCTGGCAGCGCGGCTCCGCTCGCTGGATCGCGCTCGGGCTCGCGGTGATGACGCCCGGCGCTGCAATCGCCCTCCTGCTCTGGGCGATGTACGCGCCGATCTTTGCGATCGCCGGAGCGATCCAGTGAGCGCAGCCCGAGCGGGTCTCAGCGAAAGCCTTCGATCGCGTCGATCGCGACCGCGCTCGACCACTCGCGCGGCCCGTCGACGCGCATGCGGATCACGCCGTGCGGATCGATCACCCAGGTCTCCGGATAGAGCCGCGTCCCGAACAGATCGCGGACGACCGCCTTGTCGGGATCGAGCAGCACCGTCAGCGGCGAGTCCGGCCCGACGACCGTCGAGACCGTGTCCCACTCGCGATCGGTCGAGATCGTGACGAGCTCGACGTCCTCACGACCGGCGAAGATGCGCGCGAGCTCCTCGAGGGTCGGCATCTCCTCGACGCACGGCTGGCAGGTCACCGTCCAGAAGTTCAGGACGATCGTCTTGCCGCGATGGTCCGAGAGCCGCCACGGGTTCCCCTCGCGATCCATCAGCGTGAAGTCGGGCGCGAGCCGATCGTTGCCGAGATAGTGCTGATCCGCCGTCTCCCCGCGGCTCAGGTCGTCGTACGAGGCCCCGAGCATCGCCCGCAGCGGCGTCTCGCGCCGCCGCACCTCTCCATCGGCGAGCGCGCTCGCGTACATGAACGTGAGAGGCCCGCCGATCACGAGAACGGCCAGCCCAGCGAGGATCTCAGCGCGACGCATGCGAGCGCGGATGGTGGAGCCCCCACGCGCGAGGGGCAAGCGGCGGAATCGTGCAGCGGGGCGGCGCCCGCACCGAGAGCGCGAACAGCGAGCCGCTGCCGCCCGACTGATCCAACGTACGCGCGATGACCACGGACAGCCTCTCCGAAAGGGCGCTCCTCGCCTGTCGTGACGACGTCATCACGGCGGCCGAGTCGAAGCTGCGCCGACCGCTCTCGTCCGAGGAGCGCAACGCGATCGATCGAGTCGTCTCGCTGCAGATGCTCGAGTCGATCTGCATGGGCTTCGCGTCGGAAGTCTCGTCGGCTGCCGATGTGGAGCGCGAGCTGCGCTCGTTGTGCAGTCGACCCGCCGTCGGACGCTGATGCGGTGGTCGATGTCCGATCGTGGTGCGAGCTCGGCGACGGGTCGCGCACGGTTCCCTCGCGAGCGCGTTCGTGATTGGATGCCCGCGTGCTCGCGAGGCTTCGATACGAGGACGAAGTGTGCCGCATCGCGGTCGCGAAGAACCTCCTCGCGGTGACGTGGTTCGACGCGCCCGACGTCGTGCAGCTCCGCGCGTTCCGCGATCACTCGCGCGCGATGCAGTCGCCGAGCACCGGCCGTACGGCGATGATCAACCTGATCTGCGACGGTACGCCGCGATTCTCGGGAGCCGTGCGCGACGAGCTCACCGCGCTGATGGGCGAGCACCTGCACATGCTCGGCGCGGCGCATGTGGTGCTCGTCGATGGGCTGCGCGGAGCCGCGGTGCGCGCGTTCCTCGCGACGGCGATGCTGGTCGGCCGGGCGACCGCGCCTGCCAAGGTGTACGGCACGATCCCGCCCGCGATCGCGCAGCTCGAGTCGTGGCTCGCGCCGTCGGGTACGCGGTGGACCCGAGATGAGCTCGCGGAGGTGATCGATCGCGCTACGAAGCGGCGCGCCCCGAGCCGTGCGCTCGATTGACGCGTGGACGCGCGCTCTCTCCCGACCCGCGCGCTGCGCTCGCGACGCGACCTACGTCAGTCGCTGACGAGCGGGCCGAAGAGGAACCAGCCGCAGGCGCCGACGACGATGTCGTAGGCGGTGAGGATGCGGAGCCAGGCGATGGTCTCTTCGATCGGGCCGCCGCCGAGGATCTCGCGGGTGGCGACGACGCCGGCGAGGAGCGCGGGGGTGACGAGGGGGAAGAGGACGACGCTGAGCATCAGGTCGCGCGACTGGGTGCGCACCGTCATCGCGCCGAAGAGGGTGCCGGTCAGGACGAAGCCGAGGGTGCCGAGCGCGAGCACCGCGGAGAGCAAGGGCAGCGCCGGCAGGAGGTCGACGTGGAAGAGCACGGCGACCAGCGGGACCACCACGAGCTCGATCGTGATCAGGAAGGCGAGGGTGCCGATCGCCTTGCCGGCGAAGATCGCGGGGCGCGGGATCGGCGCGAGGAGCAGGCCGCGCATCGCGTCGTTCTCTCGCTCGCGCTGCCACGTGCGGCCGATCGCGAGCACGCCCGCGAACGCGATCGCGATCCACAGCACGCCGGGGGCGATGCGGCGCGCCACGAGATCGTCGACGTAGAAGGAGATCGAGGTGAGCACGACGACCAGCACCGCGAAGAGGCCGGTGCTGACGGTGATCTCGCGGGTGCGAAGCTCGATCCGCAGATCCTTCGCCGCGATCAGCCAGGCCGCGCGCAGCACGCTCACGGCGTCGCCTCGCGAGCGACGGTGGTGGCCGCGATCTCGCGCTCGACGCGGCCGCGCGAGAGCATGATGCGGCGATCCGCGATCCCCTCGGCCAGCGCGAGGTCGTGCGTGACCAGCACGATGATCGCGCCGCGCGCCCTCTCGACGCGCACCGCCGCGGCGAGGCGCTCGACCGACGCCGGATCGAGGCCGGTCGAGGGCTCGTCGAGCAGGAGGAGCCGAGGCTCGTGCAAGAGCGCGCGCGCGAGCGCGATGCGCTGCAGCTGACCGCGCGAGTACGTGCGCGTCGCGCGATCGCCGAACGGGCCGATCTCGAAGCGCTCGCGCAGCGACGCGATGCGCGCCTCCGCGCCCTGCACATCGTGCAGGCCCGCCGACAGGCGCAGGCTCTCGATGCCCGTCAGATCGGGATAGACCATCGCGGCGTGGGCGAGCACGCCGATGGTGCCGCGCAGCGGGTCGGGCGCCGCGAACGCGTCGTGCGCGCCGAAGCGGATCGTGCCGCGGGTCGGGCGCACCAGCAGCGACAGGATGCCGAGCAGCGTGCTCTTGCCCGAGCCGTTCGCGCCCTCGATCACCGTGACCTGCCCGGCGCGCAGCATGACGTCGACGCCTGCGAGGGCGCGGGTCGGCCCGAAGGTCTTCACCAGGCCCTGGGCTTCTACGGTCTCGAACGCCACGCTCACGAGAGGTGCGCGCAATGTAGTCCGATCAGAAGAGATCGGTCACGATCGCGTCGAGCGCGAGCCAGGACGTGCGCGGCACCCGCAGGCGCGCGCCGTCGCGCTCGAGCTCACCGCGGGCGAGCCGACGCTCGATCGCCGGCTGTCGCGACGCGCTCGCGTCGAGGCCGGTTCGCGCCCGCACCGCGTCGAGATCGACTCCGTCGCGCGTGCGAAGACCGAGCATCAGCGCCTCGCGGACGCGATCTTCGGGCGTCAGCGTCTCCTCCCACGACTCGACCTGCGCGAGCGTGCCGCTGCGCTCGAG
>JALYRN010000489.1 GCA_030855295.1 Myxococcota bacterium
ACGAGATGCCCGTGATCCCGCTGCACCGAGTAGTGCGTGATCCGCATCCCGAAGCGATCGGCCGCCGCACCGAGCGCGGCGACCACGCGCAGGAACGTCCGTCGCGCGCGCAGGCTCGACACGTCTTTCCGAACCTTCAGTGTTACGAGCACGGGCTCACGCCCGGTCAGCGTCGCTCTCGCGGCGTGCGGCACGCCCGCCCGCACGCCGCGCGGTCTTCGTCCCGCGCCGCGCCGCTTTCCTCCCCACGTTCGGAATGCAATCTCGGTCTGCCCGTGGCTGATTCGCATCCATCGTAGTCGCGTGCCGCGCGCTCCGACTGACGCACTTCTCGATTCGGCAGACATCGAGAGGAGCGAGTTGGCGGGGGCGAATCGTATCCGTTCACCGGGTCGCGGGTAGAAGCGACGGTGTAGGGTGACCTCGGCACGGCCCGGAACAGACCTGTACGAGAAAGCGGAAGAGCGATCGCTCTTGCTTTCGAAGGGTCTGCGCGGCGGTCATCAGGCGCTCGGAGAAGCGACAGCCGCGCTCGCTCTGGGAGCCGTACGAGGTTTTCCGCCAGATGACGAACGGACGGAGCGCGCGCTCGGCGTTGTTGTTCGTCGGCTCGATGCCTGCCACGTGTACGAAGGTGAAGAGCGCCTCGCGATGCGCGAGGACGTCCTTGCACGATCCCGAGACGCCGCGAACGCCGAGCGCCGCGCCGTTCTCGAGGAGCCCGAGGATCGCGATCTCGAGCATGACCATGCTCTGCACGAGCTGGGCGCGCGTGATGCGGCGCTCGCCGAAGTCGTGCCAGTGTTTGAACATCAGCTGCGTGAAGAGCAGCAGGTGCTCCCCCAGCGCCTTCGCTCTGGGATCGGTCTTCTCGGAGTAGGCCACCCACTTGCGTATGAGATGCGCCCAGCAGATCTGCCGCTTCTCCATCGCCCAGAAGCTGAACTGCGAGCCGCGCTCGGTGATGAGGAAGCCGCGCGCGCGGCCGACGAGCGCCGCGACCGTCTCGGTCTTGCCGTCGGGCACGATGAAGAACACCGAGACCATCGCGGTCGCGATCGCCCAGAGCCCGCGCAGCTGGCCGCCGACATGCCAGTTGCTGCCGTCGAGATGCTTCGCTCGCTGCCCGCGCGCGTACGTGACGGCTTCGTCGTAGCTCGGCTCGAGCGCCTTGCTGATGCGCGCCTCGTGATCGCTGAGCGCGCCGAGCGAGACGGGAAGATCGAAGACGTCGGCGAGGATGGTCTGGACGTCGCGGCGGCTGACGCGGAACGCGATGAAGGCAGATATGTTCGGGCCGAGCATGTGCGCGGGCGTGCCGTCCGGCAGCTTGGCCCACGTCCGCGCGCCGCAACCGCGGCAGTCAGCCGCGTGCATCTGCGTCTCGTGAACGTCGAGCACCGGCTTGGGCATGTCGATGCGCTGATGACGACGCGGCTCGACGTTCGCGCGCGCCAGATCCTCGCCGCCGCAGCAAGCGCAGACCGAGGGGTGCAGTTCGGTGAGCTTGGTGACGCGCTCGCGCGGCAGTCAATTGCGCTTCTTGGGCGCGTGCCCCGGCTGGCCGCCGCGCGACTTCCCGCTCGCCGACTTCGGCGACGGCGTCGTGCTGGGAGGATCCGACGAGGGGGGCTTGCCCGAGTTGGACGAGTTCTGTCCGAGACGCGCCTCGAGATCTACGATCCGCGCTTCCAACTTCACGATCGTGGCATCGCGCTCGGCGATGACCTGGAGCAGGCGCGTGACCTGCGCTTCCAGCCTCGCGATCCGTGCCTCCGACGAGCTCACGCATGCAGGAGATCACGCCGCGATCGCCGAGTCTATCCCCACCACGTGTCCGTCATCACACGATCAACACTGCTACCCCTGGTGAACGGATGCGAATCGGGGGTCTCCTGAGTACCCGTTCACCGGGTGCAGCCGTGATGATCGTGTGGCGACGGACAAAAGCGGGGGATCGACTCGGAGATCGAGGCGTGATCGACTCCACCGGCAAGCAGCGCGGCGCGCAGCCTGGTCACAAGCCGAGCAAGCGCGTGCTGCTGCCGCCTGAGAAGGTGACGCGTCCTGGATTCCTCAGCGGCCTCGTCCGATTGGCGACGGACCTTCAGTCCGGTGCGAACTCGCGGGCGAACTGGGCGCGGTCCGCGAAGCCCGGCTGCTCCTCGGCGCGCAGCACGAAGGGGCCCAGGCTGAGCACGTCCATCGCGGTGCCCATGAAGCAGCGATAGGCGTCCTCCGGGGTGCAGACGATCGGCTCGCCGCGCACGTTGAAGCTGGTGTTGATCAAGAGGCCGTAGCCGGTGCGCGACTCGAACGCTCGCAGGAGCGCGTGATATCGAGCGTTGGTGTCGCGGCTGACGGTCTGCACGCGCGCGCTGTGGTCGACGTGGGTGATCGCGGGGACGTCGCTGCGCGCGCGGTTGACCCAGTCGATCAGGTCGTCGGAGCGCGCCTCCTCGCCGCCGCCGGGCGTGCGTCGCTCCGCCCGCACGTCGGCGACCAGGAGCATGTAGGGCGAGGGCCGGTCGAGCTCGAAGAAGTCGGCGGCGCGCTCCTCGAGCACGCTCGGCGCGAACGGGCGGAAGCTCTCGCGCTGCTTGATCGCGATGTTCATCCGCGACTGCATCGCGGGCGAGCGCGCGTCGCCGACGATCGAGCGGTTGCCGAGGGAGCGCGGGCCGAACTCCATGCGGCCCTGGAAGAGCCCGACGACCTTCTGGTCCGCGAGGTCGCCCGCGACGCGCGCGGCCCACGCCTCGTCGTCGTCGATGCGCTCGTACGGATAGCCGCGCGCGTCGAGCAGCTCCTGGATCTGCGCCGGCGAGAACTCGGGACCGAGATAGGCGCCCTGCATGCGGTCGTGCACGCCGTCCGCCTCGCGCGGCTGCTCGAGCAGGCCGTGCCACGCCGAGTACGCCGCGCCGATCGCGCCCCCCGCGTCGCCGGCGCCCGGCTGGATCCACAAGTCGTCGAAGATGCCTGCGCGCAACAGACGCCCGTTCGCGACGCAGTTGAGCGCGACGCCGCCCGCCATGCAGAGGTGCTTCTTGCCCGTGACCTCGCGCGCGTGTCGCGCGATGCGCAGCACGATCTCTTCGGTGACCTCCTGGATCGACTTCGCGAGGTCCATCTCGCGCCGGCCGATGCGCGCCTCGGGCGAGCGCGCCGGCCCTCCGAAGAGGTCGGCGAAGCGCGCGTTGGTCATCACGACGTCGTCGAGATAGCCGAAGTAGTCGAGATCGAGCCGGAACGAGCCGTCGTCCTTCAGGTCGACGAGCTTCTCGAGGATCGTCTTCGTGTAGCGGCCCTCGCCGTAGGGCGCGAGTCCCATCAGCTTGTACTCGCCGCTGTTCACCTTGAACCCGGTGAAGTACGTGAACGCGCTGTAGAGGAGGCCGAGGCTGTGCGGGAACTCGAGCGCTTCCACCATCTCGAGCCGCGCGCCCTCACCGACTGCGAGGGTGGCAGTCGCCCACTCCCCCACTCCGTCGAGCGTCAGCACCGCCGCCTCGCGGAAGGGCGAGGGATAGAAGGCGCTCGCCGCGTGCGAGCGGTGGTGCTCGGGGAAGCACATCCGCGGCTCGCCCTTCACGCCGAGCGCGCGCAGGCCGTCCATGATGCGCGGCTCGATCCACAGCTTGTCGCGCAGCCACACCGGCACCGCGCGCAGGAACGGACCGAGCCCGCGCGGCGCGGTCGCGAGGCTGGTCTCGAGGATGCGGTGCAGCTTGAGGATGGGCTTGTCGTAGAACGCGACCACGTCGACGTCGCGCGAGCCCGCCTCCTCGAGGCAGTAGCGGATCGCGTTCGCGGGGAACGCCTCGTCGTGCTTGATGCGCGTGAAGCGCTCTTCCTGCGCGGCCGCGACGATGCGTCCGTCCTCGAGCAGGCAGGCCGCCGAGTCGTGGTACCAGCAGCTGATCCCGAGGACGCGCATCAGTACGGCCGCTCGAGCGAGCCGGGCGCGTCGGCCGCGCGCTTCGTCCAGTAGCTCGCGCGCTCGCGCTCGAACCGCCGGCGCAGTCGATCGCGCGCGCCACGGCGCATCAGCATCCCGAACGGCAGGAAGAAGAGGAAGAACACCGGCGTCAGCAGGACGTACGTGAGGATCGCGCCGATCAGCGCGCCCACGCGATCGACCCCGCGCGAGAGCGACGCGTACGCGCCGCCGGGCGACACCAGCGCGAGCACGAGCGTCAGCAGCCCGATGCCGATCGCGATCGACGCCATGATCGGCCGCTCGAAGAACGCGAGCACGCTCGCCGCGATGACCGCGACCACCGCGCGGAGCACGCCGCCGCGGCGCAGCGCCTTTAGGCGCGCCCGCTCGAGCGCGTCGCGATCGCGCCACGACCAGATCGCCGCCGCCGCCTCGGGCCGCCCGCGCCGCACCGGATCACTCATCCGCGAGTCCCTCGCGCACCGCCGCTGCGATCGTCTCGCCGAGCGCTCGGTTCCCGGTCCGCCCGTAGTGCAGGTTGTCGCCGCCGATGCGCAGCGCGATCGCATCCTGCCCCTCGTCGCGCCACTGCACGAGCGGATCGACCACCACGAAGCCCGCGTCCTCGGCGGCTGCGCGCACGCGATCGTGCATCGCGCTCCACTGGTACCGATCCCACGACTCGAGCACCGGCGAGATCACGAAGACGGCGCGCGCGTCGTCCTCGCGGATCATCGCGCCGAGCCGCGCGAGCGCGCGCTCGACGCGCTCCCATCGCGCCTCGTCGCGCGCCATCACCAGGTACTCGTCGACGTAGCTCGACGCGAACGACCAGCGCTCCCAGATGCCGAGCGCCCTCGCGAAGATCCGCACGCTCGACGCGCGCTCGCGGCGCTCGAGCTCGTCGTCGAGCGTCTCCCGGCGCAGCGGCGCGACGCGCTCGATCTCCGCTTCCTGCGCGTCCTTGCGCGCGCGATCGCCGGCGTCCGCGAAGCGCTCGAAGGGGCCGCTCATGATCATGAGGTCGTTCATGCACCACACGAGGACCACGACGTCGGCGTCGAACGCGCGCGCGGCGCGCTCGTACCAGCGCGCCTCCTGCGCGGTGTCGTAGCCGGTCACGCCGAAGCCGAGCACCTCGAACTGGTCGCTCCCCAGCGCGCCCTCGGTGCGGCGCGGGAGCGAGTCCTCCAGCGCGACGAACTCGCTCCACACCAGCGAGTCGCCCAGCATCACCACGCGCGTCCGCGCACCGTGCTCGATCGGGAATTCGCGATCGTCGCGCATCCCGGCGGCGTTGAACGCGGCGCGCCCGTACTCCATCTCGACCGCGCTGCTCGGCACCGGCTCGTACACGAGCTCCGGATCGCCCGATCGCCGGTAGATCGTCTCGTTCATGTGTCGATAGCGCCGTCGCCAGTCGTCGTCGCCGCCGTCGGGCGCGTCGTCGTGCGCGACCCGAGCGCGGTAGATCGCCTCGGCGCCGCCGAGCGCGAGCGCGAGCGACACGAGGACCAGCGC
>JALYRN010000032.1 GCA_030855295.1 Myxococcota bacterium
CGCGATCTCAGCGTTCACATCCCGGCGATCTCGCCGTTCACGCCCTCGCGAAATGGGTGTTCACGTCGGCGATCCAGGTGTTCACGTCCCGGCGATCTGAGCGTTCACGCAGTCGCGAGATCCGCACGATCCCCGCGGCGTCGTCTGGTCCAACGACATTCACTTCGTGACCGACGGCGTTCGCGAGCTCGTCGACGCGATCGCTGGGATGCGTCGAGACCTCGAGAAGGAAGAGCTTCGGAAGGGAGACCTCGGCCGTCGTGCGGAGCCGCCGATCGCCCAAGCTGAAAAGCTCCGCACGACGCTCGGGCGCCAGCTGACGCTCGTTCCCGCGGAAGCGGCGGCGCTCGAAGATGTCTGACGCGGTGGGGCGGTTCACAGCGTGGTTCGCCTCCACGTTCATCGTGTCTCCATGGCTGGTCACCGCGCTGCTGCTCGTGGCAGCCGCGGCCTACCGCGTCGTCCGTGTGCTCACCGCCGAGAACCGCGAGGCGCTGCGTCGGCGCACGCTGCTCCACGACCTGAAGGAGTTCATCGGCGGAGCGCACCGCGCCAACATCGAGCGCGCCGAGGAGCTGCGCGCCGAGAAGCTCTTGCGGCACGCGACGATCTACGTGCACGGGCTGCCCGTGACGCGGCTTCGGGAGGCGGATGGCATCGGCGCAGCCACCGTCGACTCGCTCGATCGAAGCGGCTATCGGACGTTGGAGGACGTCCAGCAGAACGACATCCGCAGCGTCCGAGCCATCGGGCGTGTGAAGTTCGGGGCGGCTCAGCACTTCATTCGCGCGTCGATCGAGAGCGCGAACCGTCGCCTGGTGGACGGCTTCGACGACATCCCTCGGGATCCTGCGACGGAGACCCACTACAACCAGGCCATCGAGGAGCTCGGCGTCCGCAACCAGCGCCTCGACGACGATCGCGACGGTCTGCAGCCCGCCGCCGACGAGGTCGCCGCCTACGAGCAACGAGCCGCGCAGCGCACGGCGCCGGTGCGCCTTCGGGAGCTGCTGCGGAGCCCCCTCGACGCGATCAAGAACGATCCTTCACGGCCTCTGCGCTTCATCCTGCTCGCGGCCATGTTCGTCACGATCTCGGCCGGCCTCCCCTATGTCGCGATGGGCTGGGATGGCTCTTCACCAGAGATCACGGCGACGCTCTCGGTAGGGGCGGCCTACTTCGCGGCGAGCTTCTACCTCGTCGTCTATTCGTTCGCTTCGGAGCGCGCCGTCCGCTTCGGCACGAGGCCGCTGGATCCCTCGAGCTATCAGGAGCAGCGGCTCCAGTTCATGGGGCTACAGATGGCCCTCTCGCGCGGCATCGCGCCGCCCGAGGTCCGTATCACCAGCACCAGCGTCACGGAGACGCGCGGGACCCGGTTGGGACCGAGCCTCGTCGCACTGCCTGACGCGCAGGTGAAGCACCTCGCGCTGGAGGCGTCGCAGGACGCAATCGAGTTCATGCTGGCGCACGAGATCGGTGAGCTCAGTGGCGATCACCAGCGCGTGAGCACGACGACGGCGACCCTCCTCGCGCCGTTCGCATGGGCCGCGCACCAGAGCGTGCGGGCGGTTGCGGCTTGGGCTGGATGGCTGTTCCGACCGCAGGCTCGATTCATCGAGTCTCTGTTCCTGTGCTCGCTGTGCATGCCATTCGTGCTCGTTCTACCGTTCGGCCTCGCGATCGTGTGCGTGTATCTCTCGGTGGCCGTGATCCGCGTCGTTCTTTCGGCGGATGCTGTGTTCGCCGCCGACCGCACCGCCCGCGAGCTGACCTCGAGCGCCGCGATGAAAGAGATGCTCGGTGCGCTCTCGAGCAAGAAGCGGGCTGACGATGCGGAGAAGCTGTCCGCCGCCATCCAGCTCCTCGTCGTCGAGGAGGTTCCACCACGACACGTTCGCATCGCGCGTCGCATCAACTCGTGGATGGACCTCGTCGTCAATCTGCGGCCCACATCGCGCCGGCGTCTGCGCGTCATCGACCATCCCGGTGTGCCTCTCGTCGACGTCGGCCTCGGCGTGTTGCGAGCCGTCGCGATTCTCGCGATCGCGTCGGCCGGTCTCTACGTCTCCGGTACGCAGATGCACCTCATGGCGACCGTCCTGAGTCGTCCCGAGCACATCGTCACAGCGCCTCCGCGGCCCGCCGCGCCGGCATCCATCCCGTTGCAATCGGAGGCGCCTCGAGTGACGCGTCAGATTCGTGTACGAGGAGACGGAACCTCGTGCGTCCTGCGCAGGGGCCCGGGGCACGACCAGCAGATCGTGGGGAGCGCACGCACCGGCACGAGCTGCGAGGTGCGTGCGTACGACGAGCACTGGGTCGACGCGGTGTGTGGGCACACGGCGGGCTTCGTGGGCCGCGGTTGCGTCGAAAGTCCCCCGTAGCGCGGGCGTACACGCACGCATCATCGCGGCCGAGCACCCGCAAGGACGACGAACCCGTCGCAGGACATCGGGAGAATATGAGAGGCTCCTCCGCCGCGCCGCCGCAAACATCACTGGGTCCGGACCGCGATGGAGGTTGAACAGTCGATGCTCGAGTCGTTCGCGTGGATCGACATCGCTTTGACCGGGGTGCCGTACGATCCGGAGCGCGATCTCGTGTTCGCACTCGACTACAGGCGCGTCATTCCGACGGCGTACGCCGAGAAGCTGCGCGCCTACTTCGACGAGTGGGGTCCGTTCCCAGGCGCGACGGACGCTGACATCTCGCTGGCGGCCCGTACGGTCGCGAACAAATGCGGAGGCGGGCTCGTCGATCTGACGGTTCTCCTCACCTACGCGGCTCGCGCACAGGAGTTTCCACGCGGCTCGCGGCTCACGAGCACCGGACCTTCGCTCGATGGCATCCTCGCATACCTCTCGCGCTGCACACCGAGCGAGTGGCCGCGGATCGTCACCGCCGTACAGCGCCGATCGTTCCCGTCGATGGGCTCGCCCGACGACCTGCTCATGACGCTGCTGAACTATCAGCTCGAACGCGGCGCACCGCGGGTGTCGAGCTCGGCGCGAGGTTCGCGGTGAACAAGGTTCGGACGCAGATCTACGTGCCGACGTTCGACGGCGCCGACAGCTTGGCGTACCTGCGGCATGCGAAGCCGGCGTGGCTGGGCGCTGCTTCGTTCGACGTCGGCCCTGGTCGTGAGCCACCCGCCGACCTCGTGGCCGTCGATCGGCCGCTCCTTCCGCATCAGCGCGACGCCGTCGACCAGCTCCGGAGCTGGTGGGCGAGCGCAGAGCCTGCAGGCGTCCTCTGCCTTCCCACCGGCGCGGGCAAGACGCGCACGGCGGTCGGATTTGCGCTCGGGACCGCGCTCCGCTCGGGGCCGATCCTCTGGCTGACCCATCGCGACGAGCTCTCTGCGCAGGCGCTCGCGGCATTCATCCAGAACGCGAAGGGCGACGCCGACCGCGCGTTCCGCATCGGGCGCTTCGACGCGAAGCAGAAGATCAAGAACCCGGCCGACGTCGTCGTTGCGTCCATTCCGACGCTCAGCACGCGCGGCCGCGCCGGACTACAGAAGCTCCTCGCGACCCAGAAGCGACCGTTCGCGCTGGTGGTGGTCGACGAGTGTCACCACGGCGCCGCGAGGACTTGGAAGGCGCTGATCGAGCAGCTCCGCAGTGATGGCTCGCGCGTGCTCGGGCTCTCCGCAACGCCGATCCGGACGAACGAGAAGGAACGTGCCGGACTCTGGAAGCTGTTCGGCCGCATCGTCCACGAGGCGAAGCCGATCGAGATGATCGAGCGAGGGATTCTCGCGCGTCCGCACATCCACTTGGTCCCGACGCACCGCACGTTCCGCGCGACCGACCGCGAGCGGAAGGATTTCGCGACGTTCCACGACCTGCCGCCGAGCTTCGTCGAGCGCGTCGCGAAAGATGCTCAGCGCAACGAGCTCGTCGCGAACCTCTACCTCCGGCACCAATCCGGCTGGGGGCGTTCGCTCGTCTTCGCCGCGACGATCGACCAAGCCCAGCAGCTCACCGCGCGTCTCCAGGCGCAAGACGTGCCCGCGCAGTGCGTGTTCGGCAACACACCTGAGGCGATGCGCGCCGAGACCATCGAGCTGTTTCGCACGGAGCGCCTGCTCGTCGTCGTGAACGTCGCTGTTCTCAGTGAGGGCACCGACGTCCCCGGCGTACAAACCGTGTTCATCGCTCGCCCGACCCAGAGCCCGATCCTCTTCCAGCAGATGGTCGGGCGCGCGATGCGTGGGCCGGCGGTCGGCGGCGTCGCGGACGCGAACATCGTCGTCTTCCACGACGAGCTCGTGGGCCTCGCACAAGATCAACTCGCGGTGTCGTTCTCCGACGAGACGGCGGTCCGCGCGGCGATCGGCGTGACGGATGAGGTCGTCGCACCGCCGCCGATTTCGCCGCCGCGCAACCCCGAGCCGCCAGCGTCTCGACGCGGCGCCCTACTCGAGCGGCTGACGCAAGAATGGAAGCTGAGCGGCGACGTGCACTCCGATGGCGACGTCGCGAGCCTTCTCGGCTGGTGGCAGGTGGCGAGCGCGCACGAGCGTCAGTTCTTGCCTGTCACGTCGCGCAATGGCGCGGTGGTCGACGACTGGATCCATCAACTCCGCGCCGCGATCACGATGAACGTCCGCGCGCCTCGACCGCCGTCCGTGCTCTCGCGCGTGCAGACCGCAGCCGCGCACAGGCTCAGCGAGGCCGCGATGCGCCTTCGGGTCTCGCCATGGTTCACGGACGCGCGACACGCGACCGACCACGAGCTCGAGACCGCCGTCACCACGGTGGCCGCCTCCGAGGTCGCTGCCGCGGGCCCGGCACCATGGCGCGTTCTTTCGAAGGAGATCCTCGCCGCACCGGGTGGCGCGGCGATGCTGAGGCCGAGCCGGTTCCCGGAGATGCATGAGCTCGTCCGCGAGCTCGCCGCCATCCCCGCTGACGAACGCTCAGAAGCCGTCGACCTGTACTGGCGGGCGCTCTTCACCACCACACACCGCAGCCGCGCAGAGCTGATGTATCAGCTGCTCGCGGCCTCGCTCGTGGGCAGCGACACGTGACGCGCACTCACTCCGAGCCGATCGTGGCGCCCGCCCCGCCCGAGAGCCCTGCGAGGAGCGTTCGCACCTGTTCGCGCACCGTCGCCACGCTCCACGCGCTTCCCGCCAGCAGCCCGAGGTGCACGGTGCTGCAGCCGTGCACGCGGCCGTCGTACGAGCCGGTCGCGTGCGCGGCGAACGTCACGCTCGGATAGAGCAGCCACGAGCGACTCGCGCCGAAGAGCTCGTTGTAGACGAACATCTGCCTGAGGTCTTCGTCGCCGGGCGTGCTCTTCCGGAGCACCTTCCACTTCGTGTCGGCGACGAGCACCACCTCGCCGGTCTCGCGTGAGCGCACCACGAGGTCCGGGCGAACTCGCCGCGCGGCGCGCGACTCCGAGCGCCAGAATCCGCGGTTCTCCTGCGTCGACACCACGAGATCGGCGGGAACCGCGCGGCGGAACATCACCGAGATGAAGCGCTCCCACAGCACGTTCATGTCGAACAAGAGCGCGAACACCTCCACCGCGCCGCCGCGCAGGGTCGGAGAGCGCCGCTCCAGAATCATCCGCGCGAGCGTGAGCGCCGTCGCATAGCGCGCCGTCGCGCGGCCGAGGCGCACGCGATCGAACAGCTCGCGCGTCGGACGCACCGGCGTCAGCTCGCCGAGCTGCGCGCGACACAACGCCGCGCGAGATGCGATCGACGGCGAGATCGCCAGCCCCTCCATCGCGTGGAGCGCGGTCGCCACGATCCGGTTCACCGGCGTGTCGCGGTCGTACGTCTGGCACCGCACGTAGAAGCGATCCGCGCGCACCAGGTTCTCGCGCAGGTGCGCCGCGACCATCAGGCGCCCGCGGTACGTCGCGCCGTTCACCTCCTCGTCGCGATAGCCCTTCACGAGCCCCTCGCGGAGCAAGCGAGTCACCTCCTCGACGAACCGGAGCGCGATCAGATCGAGCAGGCTCGATCGACCCATCGTCTGCGATGCGGCGTCGGGGCTCTCGAGCCGGATGTCGGCGGCGATCTGCAGCATGTCGAGCAGCGCCGCGCGCCACACGCTCGCCTCGCCCTGCGCCACGCGCTCGCGGTCGGCCTTGGGGAGGACCTCGATCGCGAGCTCGCCGACCTCGAGATAGCCGACGTACTGCGTCAGCTTGATCCGCTTGTGACCGACCTCGAAGTACTTGCCGCCGTGCGCGTCGTTGAAGCGGACGAGCGCGTCGAAGTCCTTCGCGCGCAGCACCGCGCCGTCGCCGCCGCGCAGCGGCTCGCCGACCCGGATCGTCTCGTGCTCGAACAGCTCAGCCCGGGCTCGCATGCTCGTGGCCACCCTCGTGAAGCTGCTTGCGTCAGTCGCGACGGGCTCACGACGTCTGGGCTACAGTACCCGTTCCAGAGGTCGCCTCCATGACGAAGAAGCAGCGCACCCCGCAGGCCGTCCCCATGGCGCGCGTGCTCAGCGCCCAGCAGCTGCGGAAGCTGCTGCGCGAGGGCCGCCTCGTCCGCCAGGATCTCGAGGAGCGCATCGCCCGCATGCGGCGGATCGATCCGAACGATGCTGCCGCGCGCGCTCGCTGAGCCGCCAGTGCTGAGCATTCGCGTTCTCAAGTTCAACGAGCGAGCGCTGATCGCGGAGGTGAAGGACGCGGCTCGCGCGACGTGGTCGGAGCCACTCGCGCAGGTGCGGTACCTCGCGGCGTACCTGAAGGACCGTGAGGCCCCCGCGCGCACGATGGTCGTCGAGTCTCCCTACGTCGATCGGCACTACCTCCAGGAGTACGTCGGGTTCTACGCCACGCTCGTCCGACCACCGCCGTCCACCACGACCCGCATCCATTTCTGGAGCACGAGCTTCGACGACGACGCCTGGCGCGGATTCCTGCTGCGCGCAGCCGACGGAGCCTTGGACGTCGTGCAGCGAGAGCTCGCGGATGCGTACCTCGGCTACGTCGTCGTCCGTCCCGTGCCAGCGTGCCCAATCGGTCGGACGTTGCTCCGTTGCTATGAAGGCCGGGCCTCACGCTGCTACGCGCCCGCGCATTCGCTGCACGACGTCCACTTGAACGGCTTCACGTTCCGGGTGCCGGGCCTGCCGTTCCAGCAGCAGGATCAAGGCCTCGGTGCGTGCGCGACGACGGCCCTGTGGTCCGCGCTCGCTCGGGTCATGCGGGCGGATGGCGGAAGAGCGGCGACCCCTCTCGATGTCGCACGCGCCGTTCCGGGCGCCCACGGCCAGCTGATCGCTTCACCGGAAGGGCTCGAGCTCGACCAGATGACACGGGCGATCCGCGCGCTGGGGTACTCGACGCACGTCATCAGGCCCGCCGACGACAACGACGTGTTCACGCTCGCCCTCAAGGCTTGCGTCCGCTCCGGCATTCCGGTGGTGTTGCGAATCCGCGTGCAGCCCTCCGGCGAGGTCCATGCCGTCACTGTCGTTGGCATGAGGGAGAGCGACGAGGACGAAGGCACGCGCGACCTGGTCATCGAGAGTCGCGAGCACCGCGTTCGGTCGACGGGACTCACACGGCTCTACCTGCACGATGATCGACTGGGGCCGTACGCGCGATCGGTCTTGCTGCGCGAGCCCATCCCCGGCGCCGACGCTTCTCGGGAGCCGCCCCTACGGATCGCGTTCAGGCCCCACCACAAGGGTTTTCTCGAGTTCCTCGAGCCCTCGTACGTCGAGACCGCGATCATCCCTCTCTATCCCAAGATCCGAACCACGCCCGAAGACCTGATTGCCTGGTGCGGTGACTTCGTTCCCGCCGTTCTCGGCGTCGCCGGACGACGTCGCGACTCCGTTCGAGTGGAGCCCTTCTTCGCGCTGGGGGGCGAGTATCTGGCCAATGTCGGCGACGTCCTGCGGGACTCGGAGCGGCTTGCGGAGCTGAGACGCACCGCGCTCCTCTCCCGCTACGTGGGCGTGCTCCGTTTCAGCCTGGAGTCCGACTGGTTCATGGACTTGGTGATCGACACGACGGATGTGAAGCGCAACCGCGACGATGCGACACCGCTCCTCCTGGCGACCGGTGCCGACGCGAGCGTCGTCGAGAACCTTCGCGCGCTGCGCACGTTGCTGCGGAGTGACATGCTCGTCGTCTGAGATCGCCGCACCGATCAGCCCGGGCTCGCATGCTCGTAGATCCGGCGGAACGACACGCTCGTCAGATCGGACACCGGCACGATCTCCCAGGTCGCCCGGTCCATCAACGCGTCGCGGTCGTCGTGGTCGAAGTCGGCGAGCTCGACCGTCGCGTCCCGACGACGGACGAACTCCTTCCCGAGCACCAGCCCGATCTTTCCCCAATCCTCGAAGAAGAACTCTTTCAGAAGCGGCATGATCTTCGTGTCGAACACGCGCTTCAGCCCGTCGATCGAAGGGTCCCGTGCGAGCCCCATCAGGTAGGCGTGGCCGATCGCGTGATCGCGATCGCGCAGCTTCTCGAGCCGCCGGTTGATCGTGCGGAGCATCGCCGCGGGATCGATGTCGCCTTCGATCTTGAAGCTCAAGAGCTCGGGCCGCGGCGACAGCTCGTGGAACTCGAAGCGGCGACGCAGCGCGGCGTCCAGTGCCTCCACGCTGCGATCGGCGGTGTTCATCGTGCCGATCACGTGCAGGTTCGCCGGCACCCCGAACCGAGAGCGGGAGTACGGGAGCGTGACGATCAGCTCGTTCTCCTCGCCGAGCCGCTTGTCGTCCTCGAGCAGCGTGATCAGCTCGCCGAAGACCCGAGCCACGTTCCCGCGGTTGATCTCGTCGATGAACAGCGCGTACGGCGGAGCATTCGCGAAGAGCAGCGCGCGCTCCGCTGGAGCAGCAGCGCAGAGCTCGTCCAGGCTGCCGAGGAATCCAGTCATTCGAATCGCGGCGCGCACCGCCCGCATGAACACCCCGTCCACCAGCTCGTAGCCGAGCTCGCCGGCTTCCTCGCCCGCCGTCTCGATGCGAGGGCGGATGCCTTCGATGAAGTCCTCGTAGCCGTAGGCCTGATGGAACGTGACGAACGTGTGGTTCGTGATCGGCGCCATCGCCGAGGAAGGAGCGCGCAGTCGCGCGAGCGTGTCCTGGAGATCGTCTGGCAGAGGCTCGGCGAGGTACCAGGTGCCGTCGGGCTTCTTGTCGAACAGCAGCTCGCCGAAGCGGCGCTTCATTCTCACGGTCGTGCTGTGCTCGACCGTGTGGTGACCGAGGGTGCCCCACACGATCTGCCGAGCGGGAGTCGGGATGTTCTGCGCCGCGTGCTTCGCCTTGAGGAGAGCGTGCTCGACGATCCCATCGACAGACGCCGCCCCGCCGAGATCAGCGAGCGCGACCGCGATCACCTGGTACCACTTGAGCTCGTCCGCGATGCTCGAGACGTTCTCGACGGGCGCACGCTGTGGAGTGACGACGAACTTGGGCGCGTAGTTGCGCTGGATCGCGTACGTCTTTCCAGTGCCGGGCGGGCCGTAGAGAATGAGGTTCCGCGGCAGGCTCGACGCCTGCGACACCGCGGACGGATGCGTCCTGCTCGAGGTGACGAGGCCACCGACATCGGTGGCTGTCTCGTCGTCTTCGTCTTCGTCGTCCTCTGACTCTCGATCGTCGTCGTCCGCGTTCGCGCGGAGCTCGGCGACGTCGATGCCGAACCGCGAGAAGTCAGCGAGCGGTCGGCCGCGATCGCTCGCGTACCGACCACGATTCACGAAGTCCATCTTCAAGAGCGAGAGCTGGACGATGCGCTGGAACGCGACCTCCGGGGACGGGCTCACGGTGCCGTCGGGGACGAGGATGTCGCAGATCTCCGCGCTGGTGTTCGTGGCGAGCGGTAGTGACGACTCGCCGACCAGCTTCCTCATCGCTGGCGCCAGCTTGCGGCCCAGCTCGTCGCTCATGCTGCCCTTGCGCTTGAACACCTTGAGCCGCGCCCGAAGCTTCACGGAGCCGCCGTCCTCGACGTCTCCGATCGCCGCCGGCACGGTGATCCACGCCAGGGTTCCCGGGTGATCGCGGAACCTGACCCGGATGCCGACGAGATGGCGGTAGCGTCCGTGGCCGCGCCAGTACGTGCAGCGCACCAGCAGCGCCGCCCGTCCGCCCTCCCAGGTGCAAACCGCCTCGACGCTTGGCGGCCAGGGCCTGTCGCTCTCGTCGAGGTCGACGACCCCTTTCTCGGGCCAGGGCTCTGGCTGAGCGCGGGCGACCGCGACCTTCACCACTGTGCCCGAGACGTCGACATCGAACGGCCTCGCACCGTTGAGAATTGCGCGAATCACCCGGAGTCCGATCTTGTTGGCGTCGGGTCGCATCGTGTCGAGCGTCTCACGGGCGAGGACGCGCGCGCACGTCGCTTCTACGGCTGCCGACCCGCGGCCAACACCGCGCTGGCCAGCGCCTCGTAGGGCACGCGCTGCGCGCCGATGCGCACCAGCGTCGTCAGCGACGCGGTCCTCTGCGTCGGCAGCTTCGCGTCGAGCATCCGGCGCGGGAGCACGTACAGCTCCCACTGCGCGAGGTCGAGCACGTCGAGGGTCTCTCGCTCGCGATGCGCGTGGAGGCAGAAGACGTAGACGTCGGCCGAGCGCGCCGCGACGGTCGCGGTCGTATTCGTCGCGGCGTCCCACCCGAGCTTGGAGCCGATGTCGAAGCGGATCATCGACGGCTTCTTCTGCGCCCACGTCTGCACGTAGCCCGCACACTTCACCTCGACCTTCACACCGTCGATCACCACGTCGACCGCGTCCCACTCGATGCGCGGCCGTGACGTCGCGCCGAGCGCACGCGTGACGAGGTACTCCGCGACCAGGGCGCGGTTGCTGTTCGAGACGAGGTCGGAGTACGCCCACCGCCAGAAGTCGCTGACCGTCGCTCCGAGCTCGCGTGGCCCATCGTGGAAAGCCTCGTCGCCGCGGAGGATCGATGCGCTCATCGCGTAACACTACGTCAGGGGGAGCCGCATGCCTGGATGGGATCGCATCGTCTGCGTCGACTGGGCGAAGGGGGAGCACAACCGGGCGGCGTGGGTCGCGCACGTCGGGACGCGGACCGTCGTGCCGCTCGAGGTCCGACCGAGGCTGACCGAGCTGCTCGCTTACGCGCGCGGCGTTCCGGGGAGGACGGTCATCGCGATCGACGCCGCGCTCGGCGTGCCACGGCACTACCTCGCGGACGCGCAGGTTGCGGTGCCGGAGTGGAGGGCGGCGGGGACGTTCCTCGCTTGGCTCTCGCTCGCGATTCCGCGGCCGGGGTTTGGTGAGGCGTGCGCCGCGGCAGCGGACTGGCGGCACGGCCGCCCGTTCATCGCCGTCCCCAGAGGGACAGGCTCGCTCGAGGCCTTCTGGGCGTGGACCGGCGGGAAGCTGTTGCGGGACATCGACAAGGCGACTCGTGCGAAGTCGCCGTTCATCGTGTCGGGCATCCCGGGGACCGTCGGGTCCGGAACGCGCGCGCTCTGGTGCGAGCTGGCGCCGCTGCTCAAGGACACGCGCGACTTCGCGGTGTGGCCCTTCGACGGAGCGTGGGACGACATCGGTCGCGACATCGCGCTCGCAGAGATCTACCCGCGCGTCTGCTACTCGCTCGCTCTCTCTGCCGAGCTTCCGTCAGTGTTGATGCCGCTCGACAAGGGCTCGCGCGATGTGCGCGACCGAGCCGTCGACGATCTCCAGCGCATGGACTGGGTGCGCGATGACGGCGTCACGCTGCGCGAGCTCGATCGCGCGCGAGCGAGCGAGGACGACTTCGACGCGATGATCTCCGCGGCAGCGCTCCTACGCTGCGTGATCGAGGGACGACCGGTCGACGGCGGGGAGCGAGATGACGTCGAGGGAGGAATCCTCGGGCTCGCATCGGTGCACGTCACGCCTCCGGGGAACCCGCCGCCGAGACGACCGCCCCGCAAGAACGTTCCGAGCCGAGCGCCCACCGAGCTCCGCTGTCCCATCGACAGCTGCCCGAAGATCTTCAAGCGCACTCGAGGCGGTTGGGATCGGCACGTCGAGTTGCTCGCGATCCATCCGTGGTGGCATCCCGCGGAGCGGGACCCGGTGCGACGAAAGGCGCTCTTTCGCGCCGAGTTCCCGAGCTGGTTCCGCTGACGAGCACAGCTCTCATGATCACGTCGGTCGCCGCGGACCGCACGCGCATGGGGCTCGCGATTTGCCGCGCAGAAGCGTCGTAGGGAGCGGTCGACTAGACTGACGTCGTGACCGCTGCGGCCCGCAAGCTCCTGGATGACGTGATGGCGTTGCCCACGCAGGACCGAGCGCGCGTCGCAGCGGCACTGATCGCCAGCCTCGACGAGGCGGAGGATGCGGACGCCGAGCGCGCCTGGGCGACCGAGATCGAACGGCGTGCCGAACGGGTGCTCGCGGGTCAGTCGAAGGGCGATCCGTGGAGCGAGGTCCGCGGGCGACTGCTGCAGCGTCTTCGACGCGAGTGATGCGTGATCTGATCGTCGAGCCGGAGGCGGAAGAGGAGCTGGCAGCGGCGCTCGACTGGTACGACGAGCAAGAGCCAGGGCTCGTGATCAGCGCTGCCACTGCTCGCTGATCAGAACGCGCCGATTCACCCCCATCACCCCCGCGCTCTCCCCTCGCGCGAGCGCGCGAGGTGGAGCCAGGACGGTCCCATCAGCTTCTGCCGACGCACCGCCTGCGCGAGGCGGCCGCCGAAGCGGATCGCGAGCTCGGGGACGACCCAGCCGGGTCGCTTGGGCGCCTCTCGGGTGAGGAGGTCGAGCAGGGCCTCTCGGTGCTCGGCGCGGCTGATGCCTCGCTCTTCGCGGTCCTCCATGAACACGACGAACATCGCGACGTCGGGGTCGAGCTCGTCGATGAACTCCAGCGTGCCGCGCGCCTCCTCGACGGTCTCGCCCTCGGCGCCGAGGACGAAGGTGTGGCAGTCGGCGATGCCGGCGTCGCGGAACGCGGCGCGCGCGCGGCGCACCTGCGCGATGTCGAACGGCTTGCGCAGGCGCTCGAGCACCCGCGGTGTGCCGGAGTCCGCGCCGACCTCGACGCCGACGCATCCGGCGCGCGCCATCGCTCGCGCCACCTCTTCGTCCATCGAGGCCGGCGTCGCGTAGCAGACCCACGGCAGCGGTACGCCGCGCTGCACCAGCGCGTCGCACACCGCGAGCGCGTGCGAGCGCGGGACGTTGAAGACGCTGTCGACGAGGAACGCGTGCGTGACCCCGCTCGCCTTCGAGCGCGCGACCAGCTCGTCGGCGACCGCCTCGGGATTGCGCACGCGGACCTTGCGCCCCTCGAGATCCGGATAGTCGCAGTACGCACACTGGAACGCGCAGCCGCGCTTCGTCTGCACGTTGTCGGTGCCGTCGATCGCGTAGTACCGCGGGTCGATCAGATCGCGCGCCGGCGGCGCGAGCTCGTCGAGATCGCTGTGCCGCACGCCCGCGCGCGTCGTCAGCGAGATGATGCCCTTCGCGCCGCTCGTCTGCGCGGCGGCGCCGTACACCAGGCGCTCCGGGGTCTCGCCGCGCGCGAGCGCGTCGACCAGCTCGCGGAACGTGCGCTCTGCCTCGCCGATCACCGCGTGCGACGCGCCGAGGCGCTCGAGCAGGGAGCTCGGCTGCAGCGTGATCGCGCCGCCACCGAGCACGAGCGGCGCGCTCGTCTCGCTGCGGATCGCGCGCGCGAGGTCGGCGTAGTAGTCGATCAGCTGATCGCCGCCGGTGTACGAGTTCTCGTGCAGGTTGCGCAGGCCGAGGCCGACGACGTCGGGGCGGAAGCTGCGCACTGCCTCGCGCACCGTCGCGAGCGGATCCTCGGCGAAGCAGAGATCGCAGAGCTCGACCTCGTGCCGATCGCGCAGCGCCGACGCCACGTAGAGCAAGCCGATCGGGACGACGGGAGATGGAAGCTGCTCGCGGTTCGCAGACACGAGCAGCACGCGCAGTCCATGCCCGCTCGCTCGATCCTCCGCGCGCGAGGCTGACCCGTCTCGATGGGGACCCGCCATCCGGGGGACTCTAACCGACGTCCGCCCCCAGGGCTGCGCGGAACGACGCGCGCGTGCCTATGGCCTTTGCGCATGCGCACGATCGTGGTCGTCGTCGTCGCCATCCTCGCGCTCGGTGCCACGCAGCAGGTCGGTGGGTGCTGCTGCGTGATCCCGATCCCGATCTCGACCGTGCAGCCCTGATCGCGCGGGCGGCGACGATGTCGCGCACCTTGGGGAGGGCGCTCGCTCGGGGCAGGTCGCGGGTGCTGCCGTCGCCAGGCATCGACGCGCGCAGCGTATCCGACCGGAGCGCCCACGGCTGCGGTAGTCTAGGGAACAGTACCGGAGGTCGAGAGCAGTGCAGGTCGACGGTCCGAGCGAGCGAGCGCCCGCGTTCCTGGTGCTGGAGGACGACGTGCACGTCGGTCGCGCGCTGCGCGCGTCGCTCGCAGGCATGTCGATGACGGCGCACTGGGTGAAGACCTGCGAGGAGGCGCGCGCGGCGCTGTCGGCGCAGCGCTGGTGTGGCGCGATCTTCGACGTCGGTCTGCCCGACGGATCGGGCTTCGATCTGCTCGAGGAGCTGCGCGCGAGCCACGACTCGCTGCCTGCGCTGATGATGACGGGCTCGTACGATCCGGCGATCGCGAACCGCGCGCACGCGCTGCGTGCGTCGTGCGTGTACAAGCCCGAGGTCACGGAGAACGTGCTGCTCTTCGCGCAGCGATCGATCGCGGCGCGCGCCGACGTGCACCGGCGGATGATCGCGGCGGCGCAGGAGCTGGCGTCGATCCACGGGCTGACGCGACGGGAGACCGAGATCGTCGAGCTGATCGCGCGCGGGGTGTCGCGCGAGCAGCTCCCGCTCGCGCTCGGCGTCTCCGAGAACACGCTGAAGACGATGGTGCGGCGCGTGCTCGTGAAGTGCCGCGAGTCGCACGTCGAGGGCGTCGCGCGCGCCGTGCTCGAGTCGGTCGTCGTGCTCTCGTGCGCCGCCGACGGCGAATAGCGCCCGTCGCCCGCGGCTCCCGAAAACGTGAGGTCGTCACCCCTGGGGGTGACGCAATCCGCGGAGGCACGCCCTATCGTCGGGATCACGGAGAGGAGCGGAATGCGTCTTCCGACTGCGAGCCCTCGGCCCGGACTGCGGCGGTCCGTGCGGGACTATCTCGCCGGCTGCTCGTGGGAGCCCGGTGCGGGTCGTGTCGAGACCGCGCACCGTCAGCCGGTGCTCGCGTGGCTGAACCAAGTCTCGTCGCGAGGGCTGGGCGTGATCGTCGAGTGGGATGCGGGCACCGCGAACGATCTCGGGATCGCAGTCGCGGCAGCGATCCCGCGCGAGACGCTGGAGATCATCCAGGCGGGGCTCCACGACTCGGAGACCGGGCTCGTTCTCCACGATGGTCGCTCGCTCGCGTTCGTGTTCGAGAGTGTGAACGGCGTGCCGACGATGGTGCCTTGCGAGTGATCGCGCTCGCGCGCGCCCGGCGTCGGTACAGCCGCTGCAGTGTCGTCTCTCGCGCGCTCGCGGCACGACGCGCGCAAGGAGAGCAGGGCGATGAAGCGCCACGTTCCGGTCGTGGTCGGTGCGATGTGTCTCGCAGCCACAGGGTGGGCCGCGAGTGTCCCCGCGCAAGAGCGCGACGCCGACGCGCCGGCGACGAGCGAGGTCTGCCCGGTCGGCCTCCGAGGGCTCTCGGTGGAGCCGATGACGATCGCTGCGGGCGGCGCGCTCCAGCTCACCGTCGCGCCCGATCAGGTGAGCGAGCTGCGCGCTCGCTTGCAGCGCTTCGCACGCATGCATCAGCAGCGGATGCAGCGCGACGACGACGCGCCGATGCGCCGCGTGGGCGAGCGCGCGTTCGCCCACCCCGACGCGATGATCCACCACGCGACAGGCCTGCGCGTCATCGACATCCCGAACGGCGCCCGGCTCGAGGCGCGGACCGCGCCCGAGCATCTCGAAGCGCTGCGCCACGAGATCCACGAGACGGCGCAGCAGCTGGCGACGGGGCGCTGCCCGCTCGCGCTCTCGATCGACGAAGGAGCCGAGTAGGCGGCTCGGCAGGAGCGATCACCCGACCGGACGGAGCGGATCGTCCCACCAAGCGTCGAAGCCAGTCGTGCGGAAGCGCTGCCCCGGCGAGAGCCCCGACAGCCACCGAGGATCCGTCACGTCGACGCGGAGCAGGAAGTTGTGCCGCGGGAACTCGCGATCGAGCGCCGCCTCGAGATCGCCGTTCAGGCCTGCGGCCTCGAGCTCGAGCGCGCGCGACGCGCGCGACTCGAACCATCGCTGCGCGTTCTCGATGAAGCCCGTGCGCGAGAGCAGCTCGGTGCGCGCGACGAACGCACCGACGTGCTCGCGATGGAAGTGCTCGCTCCACACCGGCGCGACTCCGTCCGGCGCGAGCGCGGCGAGCGCGATCGTCAGCGGCGCATCGGCGCGCTCGCGCGTCGCGCTCTGCAATGTGATCAGCGCGAATGATCGTGTGATCGCGTAGTCGTTGGCGCCACCGGCAGTGGTCGTCGTCAATGCGAGCTCGACGGTGGTGCCATCGAGCGCGCGGATCTCGACATCGAATGTGTCACTGGACATGCGGGCAATTCTACACGTCCCGCGCGCCGATGGAACGCGCGTCGATGAATGCTCCAGCCGTGCTCTCGAGAGCGACCCCTGGGATCACCCGCGTGCCCAGGCGAGGCGCACGATCACGCCTCGCGCGGACCGCGGAAGCGTCTCCTCGACGTGCCGAGCGTCACCGCGGCGATCGCCGCCGCGACCAGGGCGACCAAGATCCCCAGCCCGAGCAGCAGCACCAACGGCGCCAGCCCGCTCGTCATCCAGTCGTTGCCGGCGAGCTCTTCGCCCCCCATGCCCTGTGCCTGCGCGCCTGCCGCGAGCACGGACGTGGCGAGCGCGGCCGCGAATGCGGTCCATCGCGTCGTGTTCATGACGACCATCTCCTCTTTGGCTCTCGAACGTTGCACCCGATGTGCCGCGATCGAGGGCGGGGCCGCGTGCCGCAGCGGAGGTGGCGCGCGACCTGCGGTGAGGCATTGGATCGCAGGACGTCGCAGAACGCGCCGGAGGACCGCTCGGGGTCCGAGGGTCCCTGCGTGCGGAAACAGCATCACGCGTGACGGCGCGCCCCGTGCAACGTGACCGCCTCATGACGAAGTCCGCCTCTTCGAGCCCTCGCAATCCAGCTTCGGAGCGACCGCGCGAGCCGGTGTCCACCGATCGTCTCCTGCACCAGCTCCTCGGCGGTGCCGCCGACGCGCTGCCTCGTCGCGCCTCGCGCTCGTCGCGCCCACCCCCGCGTCGCGCGACGCCGGCCGACGCGATGCCCGCGTTCCCGTTCTCGCTGACGAAGAACCGCAGCCGCTGACCGACGCCTCGGCGCGCGAGGAGCACGATATCCTCCGCCGATGCGTTCGCTTCCTCGCTCGCTGCTCTCGCTCTCGATCACCCTCTCGGCGCTCGCCATCCCGTCGTGCGGGGGCGATCCCCCACGCGCGGAGTGCGTCTCGAGCGCGCAGTGCGCCGCCGGCCGCGCGTGCGTCGACGAGCGCTGCGTGCTCCCGACCGACGCCGGGCCGCGCGATGGTGGCG
>JALYRN010000490.1 GCA_030855295.1 Myxococcota bacterium
CTGCGGCGGCGAGCGTCGTGCTGCGCGTGAACGACGTGGTGTCCGCGCTCGTCTGCGCCGCGGCGCTCGTGCTCACGCTCGCCGCCCCGGCGTCCGCGCTGAGCTGCAGCAGTCGCATCGTCGACGTCGGCGATCCGGCGTCGCGGGTGCGGACACTATGCGGCGAGCCGACGCAGATCTCGGCGCGCACCGAGTCGCGAACGTCGCACGTGGCGGCGGGTGGGCGCCGCGGCAGGTACGGGGAGTCGGTCACCGTGACGACCGAGGTCGAGCTCTGGGTGTACGACCGCGGGCCGCGGCGGTTCGTGCAGGAGATCACGATCGCGAACGGTCGCGTACGCAGCATCTCGGCGCGCGGCTACGGCACCACGCGCGGTCGCGCCGCGATCGAGCCCGACGCGACGTTCCCGCGGCACCGCGCGCGGGTACGTGAAGAGGGCGCGATCGCTCGCGCCTGAGCGCGGAGCGCCGGACGAGGAGCGGAGCTCCGAGCTCGAGGGTGAACGCGGTCCCTCCCAGCGTGAGAACAGGTGGGCAGCGCGGGTCGCGAGACGCATTGGATCAGCTCGCGTGAGGGCGCATGGGTCGGCGGCCCGATCTTCGGTCCCGACGAGAACCGCACCTTCGGCGTCCGCTCTCGGCACAGGTTTTCGTCGCGGACGAAAGCACTGTGGGTCCCTGGTCACCCGATCCACGCGCCGCTAGGGTGCGCCGGCATCGAGTCGAGCTTCCGATTCGATCGTACGCGCGCGCCGGACGCTGCGCCTCGTGATCGCCACCGCGCCGACTCCTCTCGAGAGCCGGCGCGTCGCGCGCACGTGTGTCGATCCGGTGATGGAGAGATGACGATGGGGAACAACACAACAGGTCTCGCGGCGCGCCTTGGCGCCGGAACGCAGCGGATGAGACGAGGCGTGCTCGTGCTCGCGGCGCTCGCGTCGGCCACGGGATGCGTCGAAGGGCCGTCGGTCGGCGTCGTCGCTGCGGCGGCGAGCGAGAGCGAGCTCGACGCGGGGCTCACGCTCGCGCAGGCGCGCGACGAGGTGATGACGTGGCCGTACTGCGGCGCGCCCGAGATCGTCCTCACCGGCGTGCCCGAGCGCGCGTGCGCCGCGCTCGACGGGGAGTGCGTGATCGGCGTGCTGCACACGTCGGAGGAAGACGGTCTCTGCTGCACGTCGGCGGCGCGTCCGCTCGGCGTCCCGTGCGCGGGCGGCGAGGGCGAGTGCAACGAAGGCAAGTGCGCCTCGCTCTCGAGCGAGGCGGACCGCGATCGCGACGGGGCGCCCGACGACGACGATCTCGTGGTCGGCGACGAGACCTGGGTGCGCACCGATCTGCGCGACCTGGCGATCTTCGCGAGCGACACGGCGCTCGAGCTGCGGCTCGACGGAACGACGTGGGCGTGGCTCCCGCTCGAGGCGCCGCTCGACCTCTCGATGGTGCGCTTCGATCGTGATCTGCAGTTCGGCGTGGTCGCGCTGAGCGCGCCGGTGCCGGAGGTGGAGGTGCTCCTGCCGCGCGCCGGCACGCACTGCCTGCTGCACGGGTCGTGGGGCGAGCCGGAGGCGCCGCACGTCGGCGTCGAGTGCCACCGCGTCGAGGGTGCCCGGAAGATCTCGTGCCCCGGTGAGGGAGACGGCTGGAGCTGCACCGAGCAGGAGGACGGCACCCACCGGCTCAGGGCGCGCGACTTCCGGCAGACGTGGGTGCCGCTCGGCGGCTCCCTCGGCGACGGGAGCATCAGCGGAGTCGGCGGCATCATCGGCGCGGTGGGCGGCGGCATCCCGGGCGGCGTGCCAGAGCTACGCATCGATCGCTGCGACGGCGAGGACGAGGACGGCGACGGGCGCGTCGACGAGGGCGCGAGCACGTGGTGCAGCGATCACCGCGCGTGCACGGTCGACACCTGCGTGGCCGGCGAGTGCCGCCACACCGGCAGCCCAGCGAGCTTCTGCAACGACGGCATCGCCTGCACGACCGACTCGTGCCCGAACACGATCTCCGCGCTGGATCGCGAGAACCCCGACTTCCGATTCGACGGGAACGGCTGCCAGCACCAGGAGTGGAACTGGAGGTGCGACGACGGCGCGGCGTGCACCCAAGACTTCTGCGGTGAGCCGCCGAGCGTCGGCGACGGTGACGAGGTCGTGCCGGGCACCGGGCCCGACGCCGGCTGCAGCTACGTCGCGCGACACGATTTCTGCGCCGACGAGTGGGACGGCTGCACCTGCAACGGGCGCGAGGTCTGCGCGCCTTCGGGCCAGAGCGCAGCGCAGCTCGCCGAGACGGACGGATGCGTGCTGGCGCCGCGGCTGGAGTACCCGTGCGAGGAGGCGGTCGGCGACGACAACGGCTGCACCGAGGAGCTCTGCTGTGAGGACCTCAAGACCTCGTGCCGCGTGCACCAGGAGCTGATCGGTCGGTTCCCGCGGCTGGCGCCGCACGCCGACGTCGGGCGCTCGCTCTGCGAGCCCGAGATCGCCGCGCTGCTGCGCGCTGACGGTGGGGAGGCAGAGGCCTTCGCGGGGCTCGTCTCGGATCCGGAGACCGTCGAGATCGCCGACGACACCCACTGCGGCGTCGGCGGGTCGATTCGTCCGTTTCCGTACGGGTACCACTGCGAGGACAGGAACCCCTGCACGGAAGACGAGCACTGCATCGAGCCGTCGGGCGACTGCGGAGCCGAGCTGCTCTCGGGTGCCGAGGTGGGCTGCGAAGGACGCGTGCAAGCCGGCAGCGGCGACGCCTCCGGGGAGTGGAGCTTCAACACGTGCCTGGCGTGGAGATGCCACATCGGCACATGCACACCGTTCCCAGACACGAGCTGCGACAACGGCGTCTTCTGCGACGGCAGCGAGACGTGCTCGCGGGCGAACGTCGAGATGAACGGCTGGGTGCTGCGAGCGCCGAGCGGGCTGGTCGACGAGCCCGCCGGCGCCCTCGGCTGCGAGTCCGATCATCGAGCGTGCGACGATCGGATCGACTGCACCGTCGACAGCTGCGACGAGGCGACGCGGAGCTGCAGTGTCACTCCGGTGGACGTCATCTGCGGCGACGGCGAGTGGGACCCGTGCGCGCCGCACGTCCGCTGCGACGCCGAGGCCGAGGTGAGCTGCCCGCCCGGCGCGGCGAGCGGGAGCTGTGACGTGAGCGGCTGCGTCGGGATCGAGCCGCGCAACCCGTGCATGGACGGCAACGTGTGCACCAGCGACGTCTGCTGGGCTCGGGAGCTCGACCACTTCGAGTGCGAGAGCGAGCGCACCTATCTCTGCACCGTGCTCGACCGCGACGACCTGTTCGAGCCGTCGCAGTTCGAGCTGCCGCCGCCGATCTGGCGACCCTGAGCGCGCGCACCGGGCGCCGAGGACCTCCCCTCCTCGACGCCCCCGTGCGCTGGGACGAGTGAGCTCGTTCGAGCGTCTGCGCTCACCGCGCGCGATCGCGCCGGTGGCGACCATCATCGACGACCCGCGTCGCTTCGCTCCGACTGTCAATCCACTCGCTCGGCGCGCGGCCGTGCCGAGGACGGGGTCGAGCGCGAGGTGCGCCCCGCCGCCGATGATCACGATCTCGCGCAGCTCGTCGTGGACATGCGCGCAATCGCACGTGCCTCGACGCTCTCGCCGCGAAAGACGCCCGCAACTGGCTGCGTTGGGAACGAACCTGCACGCCGCGCGCAATCGGATGCGCCTCCGGGGGCGCTCATGGCTGCGAGATGCGAGGGCCGGCTCCGCCATGCGGAAGGATGATCTCGATCGTCGTGCCCCTGCCCGCGACGCTGTGGATCGTCGCGCGGCCGCCGTGCGCGCGCGCCACGCGCGCCACCAGAGCGAGCCCGAGCCCGCTTCCGGTCGGCTTCGTCGTGTAGAAGTCGTCGAACGCCCGCTCGCGCGTGCGCGCGTCCATGCCCGGACCGTCGTCGGTCACGCGAAGGATCACGTCCTTGTCCCTCCGCTCGAGCGCGACCACGACCTTGCCGGGCTGATCACCGATCGCCTCGCGCGCGTTCCGCACCAGGTTCTCGAGCGCGCCCTCGACGAGATCGCGATCGACGGTCGCTTCCACGGGCTGATCACCGACCGCCGCGACCACCTCGACCCCCGTGGCGCCGGCCGCCGCGCGCTGCGCGCGCGCCACACCGCGGACCAGCGGCGTCAGATCGAGCGGCTCCCGCACCGCCTCGATCCGCGCGAGCCGCTGGTACTGCTCGACCACTCGTGCCAGTCGATCCGACTGGGTGACGATCAGATCGACGAACTCGCGGTGCTCGCGAAGCGTCGCGCCGCGCTCGCTCTCCTCGGCGAGGAATTGCGCGGCGCCCTTGATCGCGGCGAGTGGGTTCTTCACGTCGTGGCCCATCTGCGCGGAGAAGCGGCCGAGCGTCGCGAGGTACCGCGCGCGCTCGCGCTCCTCCGTCATCACGCTGACCAACGGCCGCAGCGCGGCGAGCATCGTCAGCGTCACGGCGACGGTCGCGAAGACGAGCAGCACCGTCTGTTCGCCGAGCCACTCGAGCACGACGACGTGCGCCACCACGGCCAGGCTCGCGAGCGCGAGGGCGTTGATCATGGCGAGGCTGCTGACACGCTCGACGATGCGCGCGCGGAGCGCGAGCGCGCCGAGGAGCAGCACGCTGACGCAGATGCCGAACGCCGCGACGCGCGGCGCCGCGGCTCCCGCGATCGCGATCAGCTCAGAGGTCACCCCGCCGATCCCCAGCGCCAGCGCGAGGCTGAACAGCTGGGTCCGCGCGCGCTCTTCGGGCGACGCGCGCCGTGCGTGCCTCGCGACCACGAACGGGATCGCGCCGAAGGCCGGGACCATCCCCGCGAGCATCCAGATCGCCCATGCATCCGAGGTGGGGAACGATCGCAGGGACGGCACGACCACGGCCGCGGCGCAGACGAGCGCGAGGGTGACGAAGTACGCGCTCGCGATCGCCAGCGGCACGCTCAGCGCACGCCGCTGGCCGGTGAAGGTGGCCACAAGGAACAGCGTAGGAGGCGCCACGAGCGCCGCGGCCGCCCGGTTCAGCCAGTCCCACATCGGATCGCCGGCGAGCTGCCGCACGACCTCGAGCGTGTCGTACGCGAAGAACGCGACGCACAGCATCGCGAGCGGAGGGCCGATCGGGCTCTTCGCGCCGCGAAACGCGAGCAGCGCGCCGAGCGCGAGATAGAGCACCGCCGCACCGGCGCTGATCCAGTCGTCCGCGTCCACGTCGCTCCCCCTCGCACGACGATACACCCGCACGAGCGCGAGGAGGCGGTCGCGCCCTCCGAGCTCGCAGGAACCAGCGCGCAGCCGCGCGAGCAGGCGCGGGTGCGTTCGGGCCGCGCGCTCACGACCGGCGATGCACCTCAGCGGCGGCGACGTTTCACCGCGACGCACGCCGCGCAGGCCGCGACCACGAGGACGAAGGGCGGGACCGGCGCTCCGCCGACACACGACAGCCGC
>JALYRN010000491.1 GCA_030855295.1 Myxococcota bacterium
GCCCGGCGGTCGCGCCCGTCGAGATCGGCCCCGGCTTCGACATCGACGGCTGGCTCGGCGACATCGAGAAGACCGTCCTGCTGCGGGCGCTCGAGCAGGCCAAGGGCAACCAGACCGCGGCCGCGCGCCTGCTCGGGACGAGCTTCCGATCCTTCCGCTACCGCCTCCGGAAGTTCGGCCTCGCCGAGGGCGAGAGCGCCGACGACGAGAAGTGACGAAAATCGTCAGTCCGTCCCCAACCGAGGTGACGGGTTTCGACACTCACGCGATTCCTGCACCCCTGTGTTAGCCTCTTCGAGCTGGAGCGCGCATTGCTGCTGCGCCGCTCGGAGGTATCCGCCATGCCGCGTCCCGGAAGCGCTCGCCGCGCGGGCTTCACGCTCATCGAGCTGATGATCGTGGTCGCGATCGTCGGTGTGCTCGCCGCGCTCGCGATCCCGGGCTTCGCGGCGTACATCCAGCGCTCGCGAACGACCGAGGCGTTCACGATGCTCGGCGAGATCCGCCAGCGCCAGGAGTCCTACCGCGTCGAATTCGGCCGGTATTGCGCGGCGCAGTGGAACCCGGCGGCGTACTCGTCGGGCGGCGCGCTGCAGCCGTGGAACAACACGATGCTCGACTGGGCGCAGATCGGCGCCTCGCCCGACGGGCCGGTGCGCTTCCAGTACCGCGTCCTCGCCGGCGACCCCACCGGAGGATCGGGCGTTCCCGGCGTCGACGACGGCGATTTCTGGTTCGTCGCGCAGGCGCTCGGCGACCTCGACGGCGACGGCAACGAGGTCGCGTTCGAGACCTACGACGGCTGGCGCCACGTGTTCGTCTCGAACGGGATCGGCGGCGGTCACCTCGCCCAGGGCTGGGAATGAGGCCGGCGCGCCAGGCCGCGCGAGCCGGCTACACGCTGATCGAGCTGATGATCGTCGTCGCCATCATCGGCATCCTCGCGGCGGTCGCGGTGCCCGCGTTCATGGCGCAGATGCAGCGCAGCCGCACCGCCGAAGCGTTCTCGGTGATCGGCGAGATCCGCGAGGCGCAGGACGCGTACTACGCGACGTTCTCGCGCTACTGCGGACCGCTGACCTGGAACCCGACGACGTTCGGCGCAGGCGGTACGATGCAGCGCTTCGTGCCGGCCGCGGCGGGCTGGGATCAGCTGGGCGCCAGCCCCGAGGGCGAGGTCCGCTTCCGCTATCAGGTGCTCGCGGGCGTGCCGGGGACGACGCCGCCCGGGATCCCCGGCTTCTCGGGCGCCGACCACTGGTACGTGATCCAGGCCGAGGGCGATCTCGACGGCGACGGCGCCACCGTCGCGTTCGAAGCGTACTCGGCGCACCCGCAGATTTACGTATCGGCGGGGGTGGGCGGCGCCTACCTCCGGGACGGCTGGGAGTGACGCCGGACGTTTCGCGCGACACGGCACGAGCATTGCTCTAGGGGCCGCGCAGGTCGGCGCGGAGCCACCTGGAGGAGTGACACGACATGCAGAACCTCATCGGCCTCGCGAAGAACAAGAAGAAGGCGGGCTTCACCCTGATCGAGCTCATGATCGTCGTCGCGATCATCGGCATCCTCGCGGCCGTCGCGATCCCGGCGCTGCTCGGCTACGTGCGCCGCGCGAAGACGGCGGAAGCCGGCGAGAACCTCCGCGCGCTCTACATCGGCGCGTCCACGTACTACACGCAGGAGCGGATGATCACCCGCGGCGTCCTCGCGGCGGGCGGAACGTCCACCAGCCAGGTCGCGTGCGTCACCGCCGTGCAGCCCGCGCTCTTCGTCCCGACCGCGCAGAAGACCGCGATGGACTACACGCTCCCGGCCTACGCCGGCACGTTCGGCGCGCTGAGCTTCAGCGTCGCCGAGCCCGCGTACTACGCCTACTCGATCCCGACCGCGGCGGGCACCGGCTGCAACAACGCGGCGCCGGCGACCGGCGTGACGCCGATCTACACGTTCCTCGCCGCAGGCAACCTCGACGGCGACGCGACGCTCAGCAACTTCGAGGTCGCGGCCGGCGCCAACTCGGCGAACGAGCTGGTCCGCTCGCCCGGCGTCTACGTGATCAACGAGCTCGAGTGATCGACGCGCTCGATTCGTGACATCTCGATGCGCCCCCTTCGCGACAGCGACGGGGGCGCAGCTCGTTTGGAGTTACGATCCATCCTCGTGACGTCTCCCGTGCGCCAGGCGCTCATCGCACTCGGTCTGCTCGCCGCGCTCGCCCCCCTGAGCTGGCTGCGGCTGCGTGCGCTCGATCACCACGAGGCCTCCAAGACGTACGAGGACGTCTACTACCTGCCGCCGTCCCAGTGGCTCCCGCTGATCTCGCTCGGCCACCAGGAGGCGCTCGCGGATCTGATCTGGATGCGCTCGCTCGTGTACTTCGGCGACGAGATCGTGCACCGCGGCCGCTCTCGGCACGTGTTCGAGTACACGGAGGCGATGCTGGAGCTCGATCCCGACTTCCATGCGGTGTACCGGTGGATCGCGACCGCGGCGCTCTACGGCAACGCGGAGCTCACGCCCACCGACGTGCGCCGCGCCGTCGCGGTGATGGAGCGAGGCCTCGAGAGGTTTCCCGACGACGGCAAGCTCGCGTGGGACATCGGCGCGACGCTGGCGTTCGAGCTCCCGCCGCTGATCGAGGATCCCGAGGAGGAGGAGGCCGCGAGGCGCGATGCCGCGCCATTCCTGATGATGGCGACCCGGCTCGGGCATGCGCCGGCCTGGATGGCGCTGACGAACGCGACGATCCTGAACCGCATCGGCGAGGCGGAGACCGCGGCGCAGCACCTCGAGGAGATGTATGCGATCACGCGCGACGAAGCGACGCGGCAGCAGATCGCCGATGCGATCGTGCAGCTGCGATCGCAGGTCTACGCCGAGACGTTCGTCGAGATGAACCGCGCGGAAGAGGAGCGACGCCAGCGCGAGCTGCCCTACGTGTCGCCCGCGCTCTTCTCGCTGATCGGGTCCACCGAGGAAGAAGACTGGCGCGACACCTACCGCGACGGCTTCGCTCGCTCGCTGGACGACGATGATCCCGTCCTCGCCGAGTGAGCGCGAAGGCGACGCCGCGCTCGGCCGCATGCGCGGATGGCTGATCGCGTTCGCGATCGTCCAGCGCGTCGCGTACTGGCTCGAGTCGACGAGCCTGCCCTTCATGGGCGCGCCGCTCTTCGACTCCGCCGTCTACCTGCGCCAGGCCGAGGCGATCCGCAGCGGCCGCTTCGACGACGTGACGCTGGTCGCGTTCAGCCCGCTCTACGGGTGGTTCCTCGCGCTGTTCGGCGACGGCGCGATGCTCGCGCAGCTCGCGCTCGGCGTCGCGAGCGCGGTGCTCGTGGAGCGCATCGCGAGGCGGCACTCGCCGCGCGCGGGGCTGATCGCGATGGCGCTGTGGCTCGGGTACTCGCTGACGCTCTTCTACGAGACGAAGATCATGAGCGAGACGCTCGGGATCTTCCTGCTGCTCGGCGCGCTCGCGCTGATGTACCAGCCGGGCGCGCGGCCCTCGCGGATCCTCGCTGGCGGCGCCGTGCTCGGGCTGGCGGTGCTCGCGCGCGCGAACCTGCTCTTCGCGCTGCCGTTCTTCGTGCTCGCGATGCTCGTCGCGCGCGAGGACCGCGAAGGGTGGCGGCCGCGGGCGCTGCGGACCGGCGCGCTCGCGCTCGGGATCGCGCTGGTGCTCGGCGCGAACGGCCTCTGGAACCTGGCGTGGTTCGACCGCTTCGTGCCGGTGATCCTTCCGTCGCGCACCGCGTCGCTCGCATCGGCGAGCGGCGAGTGGACGGGCTCGCTCGCGATCTTCCAGACCAGCGACGCGCCGCCGGGGGCATGGGACGTCGTCGAACAGGCGGAGATCACGCTGGGCCGCGTCGCGCCCCCGGCCGCCAGCGAGCCGTCGCCCGCCGTGACGAGCATCGATCTCGGCGGCGTGCTGCGCTCTGCACCCTCGAAGCTCGCGCGCACGTTCTCCGACGTCGAGACCACGTTCGAGTACGGCTTCTACGGCGAGCGCACCGAGCTCGCCTCGCTGCGGTGGCAGCCGATCTCGTTCGCGACGCTGCTCGTGCTCGGGCTGCTCGGCGCGATCCTTCTGGCCCGCGCGCGTGGCTGGCGCGCGCTCATCGCGCACGCGCCGCTCGTGATCGGCGTGATCCTGGTCACCACGCTGTTCCACCCGAGCTCGCGCTACCGGCTCCCGATGATCGTGCCCCTCGTGATGCTCGGCGGCATCGGGCTCGCGGAGCTCTGGTCGCTGCCCGCGAGACGCGCGCGCATCGCGATCGGCTCGGCGGTGCTCGTCGTGTGCGCCGCGCTCGCGATCCGGCACTGGACCCACGCGCTCCACGATCCCGCGATGTGGCACGTGCGCGTCGCCGAGGGCGAGACCGTCCGCGGCGACACCGACGCCGCGCGCGCGAGGGTGACGCGCGCGTACGAGCTCTCCCGCGAGGGCGACGCTGCGCGCACGCGGATCGAGCTGCTCCGCCGCGCGCGCGCGCTCCCTCCCCCGCCGCCTCCGTGAGCGCCGACCGGAGCGGGCGAGCCGATCGATGAGCGAAGCGCGCGCTACTCCACGCGATCTCTGACGTAGAGAATGCCGAGCGGCTCGAGCTCTCCCGTCTCGGGGTTCGCGGCTGCTCGGCGCTCGAAGATCGAGCGCTCGCCGTCGCCGTCGAGATCGCCCTCGGCGCGGAAGGTGACGAGGTAGGTTCCCGCCGGGCTGCGCAGGCCGCAGCCGTGGGTGGTCGGCTCGAACGCGTAGCTGAAGCGCACCGGACGCTCGGGCGCGAAGCCGAGCGCGGTCCAGGTCTCGCCCTCGAGCGTCGACGCGTCGCTCCAGTCGACGTCGACGGGCTCGACGCGCGGCGCGACCGGCGTCGGGCCGGCCGCCGGCGGCAGGCAGTGGCGCTGCGGTCCGTCCGCGGTCGCGTGCTCCGCCGCGAAGTACGCCGCCGCGCGCGCGTGCATCAGCGCGAGGTGCTCCGACGCTTCGGAGACCTTGCTCAGGCGCAGCTCGCGCACGAAGGTCGGAAGGAACGCGGCGAGCACGCCGCCGATCACGCAGACGGCGAGCGCCGCCTGCACCATCGTCGCGCCCTGCCGTCGCCGCTGCATCGACCCGCGCACGCGCGCGAGTCTGCGCGCGCCCGTCGCTCCGCGCACGCGCGCCTTCACCCGCCAGGAGTCAGCGTGAGGACGCGCGTCTCGGTCTGGCCCGCCGCGATCTCGACGGTGATCGTGTGGCGGATGTTGAAGTCCGAGTTCACCAGCGTGACGGTGTGCCGGCCCGCAGGGAGCGGGATGTTCATCTGCGGCGTGTTGCCGATCAGCCGGCCGTCGACGAACACCTGCGACCACGGCCGCGTGTTGATGCGCAGCGTGCCGGGCCCGCCCGCGGTCGCGCGCGCCTCGCCACCGCCGCCGGTCGCGGCAGGCGTCGGCGTCGGAT
>JALYRN010000033.1 GCA_030855295.1 Myxococcota bacterium
CGCCCGGCACCGCGAAGCCCGCCGGCGGGCCGGGCGACACGCTCCCGAAGAAGCCCCCGCAGGCGGGCCCCCCGACCAAGCGCTAGCGGTCGTTCCGTCGGCCGCAGCACGCGCGAGCGCGCTGCGGTCCGTTCACCGTGCGACGAGCTGCTGGATCCCGGCCGCGATCGCCTGCTGCTCGGACGGCGCGAAGCCCTCGCGCTCCCACGTGATTCGCCCCTGGCGATCCACCCAGATGCTGAACGGCGCGCTGCGGCGCGGGTTGAGCTGCGTCGTGATCCGCGTGTCGAGATCGGTCACGACGTCGAAGGTCACGCCGAGCCGGCGCGCTGCGGGCCCCGCGCGCTGCACGCTGCGCGCGTCGTCCATGCTGATCGCGACGATGCGCAGGCCCTGGTCGCGATAGCGCTCGTAGAGCGACTGGTAGAACGGCAGCTCCTGCTGGCAGGGCACGCACCACGTCGCCCAGAACAGGATCACCACCGGGCTCTGCCCGATCAGGTCGCCCATGCGGAACTCGCCGCGCGACGGCCCGCCGGTCGCGGCGGGCAGCGAGAAGGGCGGCGGACGACCGCCGACGCGCGCGTGCGCGATCGACGGGGGCGCTCCCAGGCCCGAGGGCGCGACCATCGACGCAGTGCCCACGAGCGCGCCGAGCGCGAGGACCAAGAGAAGACGCGACAGCTTCATGGCGAGACCTCCGACGTGGGCACCAGGCCCTCGATTCTCCGGGACGCGCGATCGTCGCGCGAGGCGCGCGCTCACAGTCGCGCGACGAACTGCAGCAGGAACCCCTCGTACGCCGGCACGGTGCGGCAGACGCCGCCCGAGCAGATCTGTCCTCCCGGCGTCTGCCCCACGAACGCGCGCAGGAACGTGCCGGGATCGAAGCTGTAGCGCACCTCGATCGACGGGTAGAACTCGCCGCCGAGGATGTTGTAGTCGACCATGTTGCGCCGGTTCAGCTCGGAGAGCTGGAAGTCGCTCCAGCGCAGCGCGAGCGTGATCGCGAAGGGCACGCCGAGGCTGTAGGTGATCGACGCGCCGCCGACCTGGAAGTCCCGGTACATGCCGAAGCCGAGGTACCAGGTCTCGACGCGGTGATCGGCGGAGATGTCGATCGAGTGCTCGCCGCTGCCGATCGTCACCTCGATCTGGCCGTGCACCATGCGGCGCTCGAGCTCGCCGTCGCCGATGCGCGCGTCGTCGGGATCGTGCAGCAGGGTCTCGTTGCGGAACCCGACGACCGCGTTGAGCGACCACACGTACTCGTCGCCGAACTCCTGCCGCTTCGCGAGACCGAGCCAGGTGTGGCTCGCGAGGATTCCGTCCCACGCGTCGCGGCCGTGCTCGTCGAACCCGTAGAGCGCCTCGTTGACCGAGAAGCTCCAGGGGCCGGGGAGGAACGCGTAGTCCACGCGGACCGCGCCGCCGCGGCGGTTGCCGACGCCGCGCAGCAGCTGCGGCCCTTCGTACTCGAGCGTCGGCACCGCGCTGTAGATGCGGTGCGCCTGCGGCTCGTTGTTCTGCGGCGCGACCAGGTACTGATCGTAGTCGGCCCACTCGAGCATCACGGTCAGCTCGTCGCCCTGCAGCTGCGCGCTCGCGTAGACGGCGGTGCCGAACTCGCGGAGCGCCTGATCGTCGAGCTGGTAGGTGCGGCGCAGCGCGTTCGCCTCGCCGTACATCGAGAGCCGACCGTCGAGCAGCGACGCCGCCTCGACGCTCCAGCCGACGACGTCGACGCTGCGCTGCGTGAACGGCGACCGATCGTCGTCGACGAACCACACGCGATCGCCGTGCACGCCGATCGTCAGCGGGGTCGTGCCGGGGATCGTCAGCTCGACCTCGCCCGCGATCACGAGGTCCTCGGGGTCCTGGATGATGCCGAGCGTGATCGGATCCTGGTTCTGCGGGTTCGCGAGGCCGAAGTGCAGCTGGAAGTCGACGCTCGAGGAGTCGTAGCGCACGTGCCCGCCGCGCAGCGCGTTGTCGACGGCGAGCAGGTCGACCTTGCGGAACGCGAGCGCGAGACCGCGCCCCAGCACCAGCTGCGAGTCGCCCGCCTCGACCAGCCACTCCTCGTGCACCCAACGCAGCGCCATGCGCTCGGGCCGCACGTCCCACGCGATGTAGCAGCGCTCCTCTTCGCCGGGCGGACACCGCACCGCCTCGAAGAGCGTGGTCGGCAGGAACGCGTCGACGCGCACCTCGAGCCGCAGCTCGTCACCCTGGAGCGCGAGATCGAAGCGCTGCGCGAGCGAGCCGAAGTCGTCGTCGTACGGGTTCGCGTCGTAGTTGTTGCCGCGATAACGGAGCGTCGTCGTGCTCGTCATCGTGAACGTCGTCTCGCCGAACACCGGCAGCTCGAACGACAGATCGTCGGCGCTGGCGCTCGATGGCACGAGCGCCGAGCCGATCCCGAACAGGAGACACGCCGCTCCCCCCCATCCCGCGGCGAGCGCCGGCGCTCGCGCTCTCACCGGATCACTCGGCGAGCAGGCGATCGAGCGCCGCCGTCAGCGAGCTCAGGTTCGCCGTCGTGCCGTACTCGCGATAGCGGATGACGCCGGCCGAGTCGACGATCACCGTCGCGGGCAGCGCGTTGTCGGGCGCGAAGATCCACGTGGTCCCGTCGGGATCGAGGACCTCGGGGAAGCGCAGGTCGTAGGTGTCGACCCAGTCCTGACAGAAGGCCGGGGTCGCCGCGGTGCCGTCGGGGTTCTGCAGCATCACCTGCACGACGCGTACGTCGCGATCGGCGTAGGCATCGGCGACGTTGCTCTGCAGCAGCGCCGCCTCCATCTGACAGGGCACGCACCAGCCGGCGGCCAGCGTGATCACGGTGAAGCTGGCCTCGCAGAAGCCCTCGGCCTCGCCGTAGAACTCGTAGGGGGTGCCGTCGCACCGGTTGAGCGTGAACGCGCGCAGCGTGCGGTTGAGGCTCGTGCCGATCGGGTTCGCCTCGGTGCCCTCGGGCAGCGGGCACGCGCGGCCGTCGCCCGAGTCTTGGAGGGCGATCCCCGAGTC
The DNA here is from genome assembly GCA_030855295.1 of Myxococcota bacterium. Classification (GTDB taxonomy): domain Bacteria; phylum Myxococcota_A; class Polyangia; order Polyangiales; family Sandaracinaceae; genus Sandaracinus. The sequence goes on from JALYRN010000033.1 coordinate 3,031, forward strand.
CGGCGTCGCCGGCGGGCTGGAGCCGCAGGCGGCGAGCGCCATGGCGAGCGAGAGGATCGAGACGATGCGGAGCGCGGACGTGGTCATTGGACGAGCTTCCTTCGGCGAGCGCTGATTCTCAAGGAGCGCAGATGTTGGAGACCGAGCCGTCGGCGCGCGGCACGCCGACGCACCTCGAGCCCGACGGGCAGGCGGCGCGCGAGCAGTCGATCGGCAGGCACACGCCGTTGTCGAAGCTGGCGGGCCTGCCGCTCGAGGTGTTGAAGCTCGAGGCGCACTGCAGGCCCGGGCGGCAGTCGCCGTCGCCGGCGCATGCCTGCTGGCAGACGCCGAGGTCGCCTTCCGAGAGGCTCGACGTCGGGAAGCAGACCGCGTTCCCGACGCAGTCGCCGCGGGGCAGCATCGTACCGCCGAAGAACGTGCTGGTGTTGTAGCCGCTCGGGAGGATGCAGTTGGAGACGCAGGTGCCGCCGAGATAGCCGGTCGGCGCCCCGTCGTCGTCGACCTCTTCGATGCAGAGGCCGCTCAGGCACGCGGCGCCGGAGCCGCACGGCTCGCCGGTGAGCGCGCCCGCGGTCGGGACCGATCCCTCGGGGTAGCACTGGCCCGAGTACGGCTCGCAGACGTGACCGGCGCTGCAGTGCGCATCGCTCGAGCACACGCCGAGGCAGAGCCCGCCCGACGGCGGCAGCTCGCCGGCGCAGGTGTAGCCGGGGCGCCCGCAGTCGATGCCGTTCAGACAGCGCTGCTCGCAGTAGCGGCGCGTCTCGCCGGTGCGCTGCACGCAGTGGTGATAGGAACCGAAGAGATCGCAGGGCGTGCGATCGTCACACGGGATCGTGCAGTAGCCGCGCGGGTATCCGTCGTCGTCGCGGCGACAGACAGCGCCCTCGCCCGGGCACTGCGAGTCCTCGACGCAGCTGCCGAAGAGTCGGCTCGCTTGGAGGACGTACGCGTCGTCGGTGGGCCCGGCGTCGGGAGCGACGTTGCCGTCGCCGCACGCGGCGAGTCCGAGGAGCGAGACTGTCGCGAGCAGCAGCGACTGCGCGAGCGGAGAAAAGCAAAGAGGGCGCATCGAAGCGGGGAGCATTCTCGCATCTCGCGGCGGTGTCAAAGGGTCGCTATCGAAGGTCGACGGCGTCGTGCTATCTCCTTGGCCATGCGCGCTCGCGTCCGTCACTTGGCCATCGCTTTTCTCTCCTCCGCTGCATCGCTCGCCCTCGTCGGCTGCGGCGAGCCGCCACCGATCGATCCGACGCCCGACGCGTCGCAGGACGACGCCGGCGTCGATGCCGGACCGCCGCTGACGTGCACGAGCACGATGACGCTCGAGGCGAGGATGGGCGAGACCGTCAGCGCGATGTTCGACACCACGATGACCGAGACGCGCCCGCGCGATCTCGGCCTGACCTGCGGCAATCCCGCGGCGGAGCTGCGGTGGGCGCCCCAAGAGGTCGTCGAGCTGCTCGTGCCGGGCAGCGGTCCGGTGGCGGTCGCGTTCGACACCGCGGTCAGCGGCACCGACGAAGGATTCAATACCGTGATCCAGGTGCGACGCACCTGCGAGGCGGTGCCCGAGGGCATCTTCCCGCCGACCTGCTTCGACGACGTCAGCCGCAGCGAGTACCGCGCGCGCGGTGTGGTCCAGGCGATGGGCGGCGACACGCTGTTCTTCGTGGTGACGGGCTACACCGATCCGCCGGCGATGACGGGCACGGTCGATCGCGGGCGCGTGCAGGTCGACTTCACGGTGGGCGCGAACACGGCGCCGACGGCGAGCTCGGGCTACCTGCGCCTCGCGAACGCCGACGTGCTCGTGGGCGCGACCGGCATGGACGCGGAGCGGAACGCGGCCGGCGTCGCGATGAACTTCCTCGGGCCGGACGGGGCGCTGCTCGACATCTACGGCGATGGCGAGGCCACGATGGACGGCGACGTCTTCTGGGTCTTCTTCGATCCGCCGCCGACCACCGCCGACTTCACCGGGCGCACGACGGTGCTCGCGACGCAGGTGAACCTGGGCGGCTACCTGCGCGCGGTGAACGCGAGCGCGGCGCTCTTCCGGGTGTTCGACACCGCGTGGGCGTCGAGCGCGCCGCTCGAGGTGGCGATCGAGGAGGCGACGCTCGTCGGCCTCGGCGAGGCGTGTGACGTCGAGAACGTCTGTCGCCTGCCGATGACCTGCAGCGCGACGACGATGACGTGCGAGGTGACCGGCGCGGCGCGCGCGGTCTGTGAGAGCGGCACGGTCGTGACGATCGAGGCGCCGACCGACGTCGCGACGAGCACCATGCTCGCGGGCAACACCGGCGCGGGCATGGGGCAGTACGAGGCCTCGTGCGCGGCCGGCATGCCGACGATCGGCGCCGAGCGCGTCTACATCGTCCCGGTCCCGGAGGGCACCTTCGATCTGCAGGTCACGACGGATCTGCCGGGCACCGGCATGGTCGACACCATCGTCTACGTGCGCACCCTGTGCCCCGACTCGGGCACCGAGCTCGCGTGCAACGACGACCTCGCGGCGGCCAACCTGCAGAGCGCCGTCGAGGTCCGCGATCTCGAGGCGGGCGTCGTGTACGTCATCGTCGAGCGGAAAGGTGGGCTCGCGAGCGGCACGATCCCGCACGAGATCCGCTTCACCCTCCGCCCCGTGCGCGCATCGGGCGAGACCTGCGACGTGGCGGGCGTGACCAGCCGCTGCGCGGCTGGATCCACCTGCGCGGGCGATCCGGCCGTCTGCTCCTGAGGCGTCGATCGGTGCGGAAGAGCGCGCTCACGAGCGAGGGCGACGTCGCGCTCGCGCTGGCCCGCGACGAGGCGCTCGTGCTCTTCGAGTGATTTGCGAGAAGCGACGACGGGGGCCCGCTGTCGTCGAGGATCAGCCCTGTGGAACGGAACGTGGCGCTCACGCCGGGACCGGCCCGGGGCGGTGATCGGGATCGAGGAGGCCGCCGGCGCGCTTCCATCCGACCGCGAGCAGCCAGGTTCGCGGTCTCGCGACCGGCGGTGGATCCGCGCGCGCGATCGCGCGCTGACGCTCGTCGAGACCGCCACGCCAACCCGCGAACGCGAGCGCCGAGGAGAACGGATCGAGCCATCCGCTCTCGCGCGGCGCGTGCCCGTGCTTGCGTGCGTTGAGGAGCACGTAGCTCAGGGCGGCGCGGACCTGACGGGGCGTCGCGAGGACGCGGTGGTGATAGCGATCCGCGAACACGCCACCGGTCGTCTGCATCATCTCGTTCAGCGCCCGCGCGATGCGGACGCACAGGCTCTGCATGCCGCGCGCGAGCGCGCGACGATCGTCGGCTTCGACCACGAGGTGGATGTGATCGCCCTGCACCGAGTAGTGCACCAACCGCATGCCGAAACGCTCGCACACGGCGAGGAATGCGGGCAGCAAGCGTGCGAATGCGCGCTTCGTCCGCAGGTTCCACACTCGCTTCTTCATCTTCAGCGTGACCAACACCGGCGCGCGCGAGGACACGTCGTCTCTCCTTCCGTGCGAGACGCCGGCCCGCTCTCCGACCGGCTTTCGCCCCGCGCCACGCCGCTTGCCGCCATGCGAGTGGAAGACGATCTCCCGCTGCCGATGTCGTGCTCGCGCCACGCAGAACAGACGCGCGCCGGCCTCGCCGACTGACGACGAACGCGCGCTTTTCTTCGCGCCGAAGTTGATTCGGCAGAGCCGTCGCGCGCCGCCGAAACACGGCGCAGCGCTCGAGCCACCGGCGAGGTCGGAGCGGAGCGTGCGTCCGCGTTCCACTCGGTCGATCTCGACCGCTTCTCGCGCAGCGCTGATCGACATCGCCGCGACCTCGGTGCATCACGGTGCGCAGCGACGCAGGCTCGCCGGAGCGCCTCACGAACGTCGATATCGTCTTCCTGGGCGTCGAGTACATGAGCCTGCCGCGCGTGCTTCGGGGCCTGACGCTGGATCAGGCCACCCCGGAGGAGCTGCGATCGCTCGAAGCCATCTTGGGCAAGGCCCTCGAGCCCGACGGGGTGACGATGCTGGTCTCCGGCGGAAAGCGTTTCGCGGTGGTCGCTTTCAGAGTCGCCGTCTCGGAGAACGACTGGGACATCTTCGATTCGCCGTTCGAGCTCCGCTCGCACTTTCGCGGCGCAGTCGAGTAGTCCGCGCTCGCATCGCTGCGATCGTCTTGCCGCTCAGAGCGGCTTCGGGGGCGTCGCGAGCGAGTCGCGGATCTGCTTGAGGACCTGGAGCTCGGTCTCGCCGGGCGGGGGCGGCGGGCCTTCGAAGCGGAGACGGAGCCGGTTGACCGCTCTCACGACGAAGAAGAGGACGACGCCGACGAGCAGGAAGCTCACGAGCGCCGTGAGGAACTTGCCGTACTCGATCGGCGTGCCGTTCAGCACGTAGACGAGCTCGTCGAAGTTCGGCTCGCCGAAGAGCGCGGCGATCAGCGCGAGCAGGATACCGTTCGTGAACGTCGTGACCACGGCCGTGAACGCGGCGCCGATCACGATGCCGACCGCGAGGTCGACGACGTTCCCTCGGAGAATGAACGCGCGCAGCTCCTTCATCATCTCGGTACCTCGTGTGTTGCCGGATGTAGGCACGCCGTCGGCAGACCCCTCGACGGCCGGGAAGAAGCGCTTTTCTCTCTCGTAGTTTCCTGAGACGATTTTTCGGGCGGCGGAACACGAGGGAGGCGAGCGTGGACAATGGTGGCGGCGGCAAGGTTCTGGGGACGGTGCTCTTCATCGGGGCCATCGTGGTGTTCGACATCCTCTCGCTGATGTTCGGTTGGGGCTGGGTCATCTACTGAGCGAGAGCGGATCGGGAACGAAGGCGCGGGGCCGCACCGAGCGATTGCTCGATGCGGTCCTCGCCGTTTCCGTCTGGCTCTGGGCGGCCGGGCTCTTCCTCCACGAGGGCGGTCCGCCGCTCGCGGTGCGCGTCTCGGTCGCGGTGCTGAACGGCGGGGTCGGCGTGCTCTTCCTGATGCGCGCGCCCGCGCTCGCGCACGGCTCGAGCTCCGCGCTGCTGTCGGCCGTGCCGTCGATCGCGCTCGGCGGGATCGCGCTGCGGCTCGCGCCCGAGACCTGGGGGCTCGGGCCGTTGATCGCGTTCGTCGCGGCGACGGGGCTCGCGTGCGTCTCGCTGCTGTTCCTCGGGCGCTCGTTCGCGATCCTGCCGGCGCGCCGCGAGGTGGTCGCGCGCGGTCCCTATCGCCTGGTGCGTCATCCCGCGTACGCGTGCGAGCTCGCGATGGTGGTCGCGGCGGGCGCGGCGCGCGCGTGGTGGGTCGCGCTCGTGCTCGGGGCGCTGGTCGCGCTGACGCTGGTTCCGCGAATCCGCGCCGAGGAGGCGATGCTCGCGGGGGACGACGCCTGGGCCGCGTACGCGCGGCGCGTGAGGTTCCGATTGGTCCCCGGGCTCTGGTGAGCGTGGCCCGCGACGCGGTTCGCGCTTGGCACCAGGTCTCGCGGCGGCGCAGGATGGCGACCCCGAGATGAGCCCGAGAGACGAACGGCGGATCATCCTCGTGCTGGCCGCCGTCCAGTTCGTCAACATCCTCGACTTCATGATCGTGATGCCCCTCGGGCCCGACTTCGCGGTCGAGCTCGGCATCCCGCTCTCGCAGCTGGGCATCATCGGCGGCGTCTACACGCTGTCGGCCGCGATCTCGGGGTTCGCCGGCGCGTTCTTCCTCGATCGCTTCGATCGGCGGCCGGCGCTCGCGCTCTCGCTGCTGGGCTTGGCGATCGGCACGGCGGGTGGAGCGCTCGCGACCGGGTTCGAGACGCTCGTGCTCGCGCGCGTGATCGCAGGCGCGTTCGGCGGGCCGGCGACGTCGATCGCGCTGTCGATCGTCGCCGACGTGATCCCGGCGGAGCGGCGCGGGCGCGCGCTCGGGTCGGTGATGATCGCGTTCTCGATCGCGTCGATCCTCGGCGTGCCGCTCGCGCTCGAGCTCGCGCATCGCGGCAGCTGGCACACGCCGTTCGTCGCGACGGGGCTGCTCGCGCTGGTGGCGGCCGTCGCCGCGTGGCGGGTGCTGCCGCCGCTGCGCGAGCACCTCGAGCGCGCTGCGCAGCCGGCGATGGAGGGGTTCCGCAGTCTGCTGACGCGCCCGGTGACGCTGCTCTCGTACGCGATGACGTGGGTGACGATGATGGGCGGCTTCGTGCTGATCCCGAACATCGCCGCGTTCGTGCAGTACAACCTCCACTATCCGCGCGAGGAGCTCGGGCTGCTGTACGGCGCGGGCGGCGTCGTGAGCTTCCTGTCGCTGCGGCCGATCGGGCGCTTCGTCGATCGGCTCGGGTCGTTCCCGGTCAGCGCGATCGGCAGCGTGCTGCTCGCGGTCGTGGTGTGGGTCGGCTTCGTGTGGGCCGACCCCCGCGTGCCGGTGATGATGATCTTCGTGTTCTTCATGCTCTTCAGCGGCATGCGGAACGTGAGCTACAGCGCGCTCACCTCGAAGGTGCCGCTGCCGTCCGAGCGCGCGCGCTTCATGTCGCTGCAGTCGATGATCCAGCACCTCGGCTCGGCAGCGGGCGCGTTCCTGTCGTCGCAGCTCCTGATGGAGGCGCCGAGCGGCGCGCTGCTCCACATGGATCGCGTCGCGTGGACGTCGATCTCGCTGATGATCGCGCTGCCCTTCATCGTGCGCGCGGTCGAGCGGCGGGTGCGCAGCCAGGACACCACGATCGCGGCGAGCGCCAAGGCGGCGTCGGACGCGAGCGCGGCGGCGAACGCACCGGTGAACGCGCCGACGATCGCGAGCACGCGCGTGCCGCCCCACGCGCGCCCCGAGGACGAAGCGAGCGCGCCGCCCGAGGGCGAGTGAAGGAAGCGCCGCGCGAGCGACCGACCGAGCATCGCGCGACCGGACCGCTGCGGCATCGCGCGTTCCTGATCTACCAGGGCGCGCGCCTCCTCGGCGTCGTCGCGGTGCAGATGATGTCGGTCGCGGTGGCCTGGCAGGTCTACGAGCGCACCGAGGACGCGCTGGCGCTCGGCATGGTCGGGCTCGCGCAGTTCGCGCCGCTCTTCCTGCTGGCGCCGATCACGGGAGCGGTGGCCGATCGCTTCGATCGCCGGCGCGTGCTCGCGTGCTGCTACGTGGTGATCGCGGCATGCGCGGGCGCGCTCGCGTGGATCTCGGAGCACCCCGAGCTCGGCGCCACGCCGGTGTACGTGGTGCTCGCGGTGTTCGGGTCGGCGCGCGCGTTCGCAGGGCCGGCGGCACAGTCGCTCTTGCCCGCGCTGGTGCCGCCCGCGGAGCTCGCGCAGGCGATCGCGTGGGGCTCGACGACGTTCCAGATCGCGACGATCGCGGGCCCGGCGCTGGGCGGCATCATCGTCGGCGCGGCGGGCGGCACCGCGGTCTACGCGTCGTGCGTGGCGCTGCACGCGATCGTGATCGTGCTGCTGCTCGTGATGCGCTACTCGCCCGAGCGACAGGAGCCGCGCGGCGTCGGCGGGCTCGAGCGGCTCCTCGCGGGCGTGCGCTACGTGCGCTCGCATCGCGTGATCCTCGGCGCGATCACGCTCGATCTGCTCGCGGTGCTGCTCGGCGGCGCGGTGGCGCTGATGCCGATCTACGCGCGCGACATCCTGCACACCGGCGAGTGGGGCCTCGGTCTGTTGCGGAGCGCGCCGGCGGTCGGCGCCGGTGTCGTCGCGGTGTTCCTCGCGTTCCGGCCGCTGCGCGCGCGCGCGGGCGCGACGATGTTCGCGTGCGTCGCGCTCTTCGGGATCGCGACGATCGTGTTCGGGATGTCGACCAGCTTCCCGCTCTCGCTCGTCGCGCTCGTGGTGCTGGGCGCATCGGACATGGTGAGCGTGGTGATCCGCCAGACGGTCGTGCAGATCACCACGCCGCCCGAGATGCGGGGGCGCGTCGCCGCGGTGAACATGGTCTTCATCGGCGCCTCGAACGAGCTCGGCGAGCTCGAGTCGGGCGTGACCGCGGCGCTCTTCGGGACGGTGCCCGCGGTGGTCATCGGCGGCGTGGGCACGCTGCTCGTCACCGCGATCTGCGCGCTCGCGTTCCCCGAGCTGCGAAAGGTGAATCGCCCCGAGGACCACGACGCGCGCCGACCGGAAGCGGACGCTCCGCCGGCCGCGAGCTGATGCGGCGTCAGCGACCGTGGACGAGATCGGTGGCGCCGGACGCCGCGTCGACGGTCACCGTGCAGTGGGCGCCGGGCGGCGTCGGAGGCACGTGGACCAGCTCGATGCGCCACACGCCCGGCGTCGTCTCGAGCTCGGCGCGCCGGACCTCGTAGTCGGCGCGCGTGTAGCCGGCCTCGTCCGCGGCGTCGCGCGCCAGCTCGATCGCGCGATCGCGGCCGATCGCCGGCGTGGGCCCGCTGGTGCTCGCGGGCGTTCCGGCACCGCACCCGGTCGCGCTGCCTACGAGCGCAGACGCCGAGAGCGTCACCGACACGAGAGCGATCGCGACCAGCCAGCGACGAGCCATGCCGAGGATACGCGACGGGGGCCCGCGACCTGCCGAGCGCACGATGCCGACGCGGCACACGCCGGCGCGTGTCTCATCAGTCGATCTCGAGGAGCGCGAGCACGATGCCGGCGACGTGGCTCGGCGGGGCGGTGCGCGCGCAGCTGAGCCAGGTCGCGCGCTTCGCTTCGAGGAAGCGCTCCTCGACCTCGGGCGGTGCGCCCCAGAGCACGAGCCGGCCGCCCTCGGACACGCTCGCCGCGAGCTCGTCGATCGCCATCACGTCGAGCGGACAGCGCATCCAGTCGATCACGACCGCCGACGCGAGCTCCGCCCAGACCAGCGCCGCGAGCGACTCGGGATCTTCGACCGGCTCGACGTCGGCGTGCTTCGAGAGCGCCTTCGCGATCAGCGCGATGCGCTGCGGATCGGACGACGCGACCAGCACCACGCGCCCGTGATCGCCGCGCTTCGGGGCCGGCGCGCTCTCGTGCAGCGCGGCCGCGGCCCGCACGAGGAGCTCGATCGAGTCCTCGAATTGATCCGATGCGTCGGGGCCGGCCTGCGACTCGATCACGTCGAGCAGATGTCCGCTCAGGAACACCCGCAGACCCTCCGCGATCGTCGGGATCACGATGCGACCGGCGAGCACGAGCGCGCCGTCGATCATCGTCTCGGCGTCACGATCGGGGGCGACGATCTCGATCGCCTCGGCGACGAGACGGCGCCGTGCGTCGTGCGTCGTATCCCCGTCCGATGTGGCGTGCGCGTTCACGGCGGATTGTCTAGCACGCGCCGCCCGGGAGGAGAGCGAGTGGGGCTCGCCATGTCTCCGGCGGCGAGGCATCCTCCGCGCGCTCCGATGCTGTATCGCTGGCTGCTCCGCCCCTTCTTGTTCCTCTTTCCCGCCGAGACGGCGCACCACCTCGCGTTCGGTGCGCTCCGCGTGGCGTGCGCGATCCCGGGGGTGTCGGCGCTGCTCCGAGCGGTCCTCCGGCCTCGCGATCCGGCGCTGCAGATCGAGGCGCTCGGCCGCACGTTCGCATCGCCGATCGGGCTCGCGGCGGGCTTCGACAAGAACGCCGAGGCGCACGACGCGCTGCTCGCGATCGGCTTCGGCTTCGTCGAGGTGGGGACGATCACGGGGCAGCCGCAGTCGGGGAACCCGAGGCCACGCATGTTCCGGCTGGCGGCGGATCGCGCGCTGATCAACCGGCTCGGGTTCAACAACGGCGGCGCCACGGAGGCCGAGCCGCGGCTCGCGCGGCGCGATCGATCGCGCGGCGTCGTCGGCGTCAACATCGGCAAGACGAAAGTCGTCTCGGAGGACGACGCGATCGCCGATTACGAGAGGAGCACCGAGCTACTCGCGCCGCACGCCGACTACCTCGTCGTCAACGTGAGCTCGCCCAACACGCCGGGACTGCGCGATCTGCAGGCCGTCTCGAAGCTCGGCCCGCTGCTCGCGGCCGTGCAGGCGACGATCGATCGCGTGTGCGCGAGCGAGACGCGGCCCCCGCTGCTCGTGAAGATCGCGCCCGATCTCAGCGACGAGGACGTCGACGCGATCGCCGAGCTCGCGCTGGAGCTCGGGCTCGCGGGGATCGTCGCGACCAACACGACGATCCGGCGCGAGGGGCTGCGCACGCCGGCCGAGCAGGTGGCTGCGCTCGGGGCGGGCGGGCTCAGCGGCGCGCCGCTGCACGATCGATCGCTCGAGGTCCTGCGTCGGCTGCGCGCGCGGGTCGGCGATCGGCTCACGCTGATCTCGGTGGGCGGCATCGAGACCTCGGCGCAGGCGTGGGCGCGCATCCGGGCCGGCGCCTCGCTGGTGCAGCTCTACACCGGGTTCGTGTACGGCGGGCCGACGCTGCCGAGCCGCATGGCGCGTGAGCTCGCGGAGAAGGCGCGCGCGTCGGGGCTCGCGCGGGTCCAGGACGCGATCGGATCGGACGCGCCGGAGGTGCCGTCCGCGAGCGCGCCCTAGCGCTCGTCGGGCTCGGTCGCAGGCTCCGAGGTCTCGGTCTCGGTCTCGTCGTCGTCGGCTGCCGACCGCGGCGTCTGCTCTTGCTCGGTGCCCGGGCGCGGTCGAAGGCGATCTCGCTCCTCTGCGTAGTCACGCTCGCAGCCGGTCACCGCGAAGAGGAGCGCCGCCGCGGAGAGCACTGCTGCCACACCCGAGCGCGTGTGCCGCAGCGGGCGCGTGATCGTTTTCCACGCCCGGCGCGTCGTCGCTTCGTTCGTCTCCATGCGCGTGCGGAAGGTCCAAGAACCGTTCCGCTCGCGTCGCGCGCGTCAGAGCCAGCCCTTGCGCCGGAAGTAGATGAAGAACGCGATTGCGGTCGCGCCCATCAGCCCGAGCGCGCTGAAGTAGCCGTACGACCAGTGCAGCTCGGGCATCACGTCGAAGTTCATCCCGTAGACACCGGCGATGAACGTCAGCGGCAGCATGATCGTCGAGATCAGCGTGAGCACCTTCATGATTTCGTTGAGCTTGTGGCCCTGCATGCTCAGGTAGCCCTCCATCGCCGAGCTCACGATCTCGCGGAAGCTGTCGTTCAGATCGACGACGCGCACGAAGTTGTCGTAGGCGTCGCGGAAGAAAGGCCGGATGTCCTCGGGGATGATCTCGAGCTCCCGATCGCCGCGCGACAGGCGGTTGAGCACCTCGCGCTGGTGCAGGCCGACGCGGCGGATGCGCTGGAGCTTGTGCTTGAGCCCGAAGATCGTCTCGAGCAGGTGCGGCCCGGGGTTCTTGATGATCGACGTCTCGAGCACGTCGATCTCGTGGTCGAGTCGCTCCATCATCGGCAGGAATCGCTCGCTGATCACGTCGGCGATCAGATACGCGATGTACGCCGGCCCCTTGCGCATGCAGTCGGGCTTCTTGATCACCTGCTGGAACGCGCTCTCGACCGAGGGCAGCAGGGTGGTGTGGCTGGTCAGCAGGTAGTTCTTGCCGAGCATCACGTCGAGGTCGCCGAGCAGGAGCTCGTCGGCCGTCTCCCAGCCCGGCAAGAGCGCGTGGAAGACGATGTAGAGATATCCGTCGAAGCGCTCGATCTTCGGGGTCGGCGCGTCGGCGAGCATGTCCTCGACGACCGTGGGGTGGAGCCGGAAGACCTCCTCGAGGATTCTCTTCTCGGCGTCGCCGGGATCGAGCATGTCGACCCAGACGACGGTGCTCGGCTCCGCGAGCAGCGCCGGCAGCTCGTCGAGCTTGGCGGGCGTCGGGAGCGTGTCGGTCGAGCGGAGCGCGAGGATGCGAGTCGTCACGGCCGGCGATTCTACCGCCGCGCGCGCGCGTTTTGCGATGCCGTGCGATCGGGCCGCTGGCATCGCGGGCAGAGATAGGTCGAGCGAGCGCGCGCGACCTCGCGCGTGATCGTCGCGCCGCAGCGCGGGCACGGCTCGCCCTCGCGGTCGTAGACCCGGAACGGGTTGGGGCCGCCTGCCTCGACGTAGACGACGTCCTGGTCGTCGCGCATCGTCTCGAGGGTGCGCACGAGCGTGTCGCGGATCGCATCGGCGAGCCGGCGCCACTGATCGGGCGTGAGGCGGGGGACCGGGCGCTCGGGGTGGATCTTCGCGAGCCAGAGCGCCTCGATCGCCTGGATGTTGCCGATGCCGGCGAGCCGCGACTGATCGAGGAGCGCGGCCTTGATGGGGCCCTTCGCACGCTCGAAGCGCGCACGGAGCGAGGCGGCGTCGGCGATCGAGAGCGCGTCGGGGCCGAGCGCGTCGAGCTTCGCGAGGCGGCGCACGTCGTCGCGCGGGCCCGCGATGCTGCGGCCCAGCCGCCGTCCGTCGGCGAGGCACACGCGCGCCTTCGCGGTCTCGAGCCACCAGCGCGTGAAGCGTGGCAGCTCGCGCGCGCCTCGCTCGGACGCGAGCACCTGCCCGGTCATGCCGAGATGGAACCAGAGCGCATGATCGGCCGAGAGGCGCACCAGGACGTTCTTGCCGATGCGCTCGGCGCCCTCGATGCGATGGCCGATGATCGCGGCGCGCCACTCGTCGGCTGCCTGCGGAACGACGATCGGGTCGAGGGATCGAGCGTCGACGATCGTCGCATCCTGCCCGAGGATCGCGAGGAAGCGCCGGCGCGCATGTTCGACCTCGGGCAGCTCGGGCATGGACGATCACGCCGACGGCAGGGGTCGCTCGCGCAGGTGCCACGCGATCCGCGTCGCCATCGCCATCACGGTGAGCTGCGGGTTCACGCCGAGGCTCGAGGGCAAGATGCTCGCGTCGGCGACGAAGAGCTCCTTGACGTCCCAGCTCTGCCCGAAGGGATCGACCGCGGAGTCGGCGGCGCTGATGCCCATCCGGCACGAGCTGAGCGGGTGCTGCGATGCGCACTCGAGGCGCACGCCCGGCACCGCGTCGAGGTCGAACGCGCGGAACTGATCGGGCGTCAGCCCGTGCATGCCGAGCACCGGGATGAAGATCTCCTTGGCGCCCGCGGCCAGGAAGGTCTCGCCGAGCACGCGGATCGCGCGGCGCATCGCGTGGTGATCGCGATCGCTGCAGCGGTAGAGGACGATCGGCTCGCGCCCGAACGGATTGCGATACACGACGCCTCCGCCCTCGTCGTGGATCTGCGCGCCGAAGATCGCGATGTGCGGGATCTGCTCGCTGCGCGCGACCAGCGCGGGGCCGGCGCCCGGCATCGTCGCCGCGATCACGCTCGCCGGCACGAAGAGCGAGTTGAGCAGGAAGTCGTCGTGCTCGTGGGCGTCGGAGTACGCGCTCTGCATCGCGCCCGCCCAGCCGCGCACCTCCTCGTCGAAGCGCGCGAAGAGCCGGAAGCCGGGGTGCAGCGCGAGGTTGCGCCCGACCTGGCTGCCGAGCCCGCCGAGGCCGCTCGCCTGCAGGAGCACCGGCGTGTGGATGCCGCCGCACGCGACCACCACGCGCTTCGCGTGGACGCGCAGCCGCCCGCGGCGCTTGCCGTTGCTCGGATCGAGCAGCCGGCCCGAGACGCCGACCGCGCGATCGCCGCGGATCGTCACGCGCTCGACCAGACACTCCGACCACACCTCGGCGCCCGCCGCGATCGCGCGCGGCAGGTACGACAGATCGACGCTGAGCTTCGCCATGTGCGGGCAGCCGAAGTTGCAGCGCCCGCAGCCGTTGCATCCCTGCGTGTTGCGGCGCATCGGCTGCACCTCGTAGCCGAGCTTCGCCGCGCCCTGGGCGAAGAGCTGCGTCGAGCGCGAGCGCATCGAGAGCGGGACCTCTTCGACGTGCATCGCGCGCTCGACGTGCGTGTAGTACGCGTCGAGGCGCTCGGGCGAGAGGTCGGCCAGGCCCATGCCGCGCGACCACTCGGCGAGCACCGGCTCGGGCACCCGGAAGCACACGCCGCCGGTGACCACGCTCGAGCCGCCGATGCAGCGGCCCATCGTGACGTTGACGGTCGGCGCGCCGCCGAGCCCGAACGCCGCGGTCATGCCGCCCTCGCGCCAGACGTGCCGCAGCGACTCGCTCTGTCGCATCGCGCCGTGCTCGTCGGCGGGCACGTTGCGCCCCTCTTCGAGCACGATCACGCGCTGCCCCGCGAGCGCGAGCTCGGTCGCGACCGTCGCGCCGCCGGCGCCCGAGCCGACGATCACGACGTCGCAGTCGAGCTCGAGATCGCCGCGGTGCGCGCCGCCCGCGTTCACCTCGAGCGCGCGGTAGGGACGCGCGACGATCGGTGCATCCTGCTCGCTCATCGGCGCGCTCCCAGGCAGCGCTGATCCCACCCGATCTCGCGCGCGTTGTCGGGGTGCTCGAACCAGACGATCGAGAGGACCGCCTTGACCGCGAAGAGGGCGAGCGCCGCGGGCGTGCGCTCGAGCGCGTGGATCGCGTCGATGCGATGCGCGATCGAGAGCGACGAGAGCCGCGCGAAGCGCCCGAGCACCAGCGGCGCGATCCAGGTGACGGTGCCGAGGCACGAGAGGAAGAGCAGGCGCGCGCGCAGGTTGAGGTGCCCGACGAAGTCGGAGAGGTCGGCCTCGAAGTGCGAGAGCCGCTCGGCCGGCGGGCCGCTGGTGCCGTCGCGCGACCAGAGCGCCTCGGCGAGCGCGCGCGCATCGGCGCGCTTCCGCGG
>JALYRN010000492.1 GCA_030855295.1 Myxococcota bacterium
GTCGGGGCGCGTCCGGCATCACCGCCGACGCTGCGCGCGCGGCGCCGAGCGCCTGCTCCACGTTTCCGATCGCCAGCGCGGCGAGCGCGCGCGCGTAGCCCGCCTCGGCCGCGCGCGGACCTCCGATCACGAGCGCCGACGCGTGCTGCCCGGCGACGTCCGGATCGTCTTCCGCGAGCGCGAGATAGGTCCTCGCGATCCGATGATCGGATGCCCCCTCGCCCGCGGGGTCGTGCCCCTCGAGCAGGCTCTCGGCGATCTCGCGGTGTCCCTCGATGCCCTCGAGCACGGCTGCCGCGTGGATGCGCGCGGCGAGCGCGACGTCGCCCGCGCCCGTCTCGCCCGTCAGCAGCGCGAGCGCCTGGTCGATCGCCGCTGGGCGTCCGGTGCGCTCGACCTCGAGGCGTGCCGCGTCGATCGCGTTGCGATGCTGGAGATGGATGCCGGCCCACGTCAGGAGCAGCGCGGCGACCGCCAGCGACACGACGATCGTGACGCGCACCGCGCGCTGTCGCTGGATCTCCTCCTTCGTCCGGGGGACCGAGGTGATCGACGGGATCGTGGACGTCCGCGGACCGCCGACGCTGAAGATGTCCGAGGGATCGCGCCCCCCCGGCCCTCCGCCCGTTCCCTCTCGCTCCGGCTCGGCCACCCGCGGGAATCATGCGCGAGATCGGGCGCATGTTTCCAGCCCTTCGCGGCGTCCGGCTCCCATTCGACCCCAGAAAAAAGAAAGGGCGGCAGGGCCTCTCGGCCCGCCGCCCTCTCGAACTCACCGAGGAGGAAGGATCAGCTCTGACGAACCCCCGTCGGAAGTCCACTCACGCGATTCGAGAAACGCTGAAAACTATCCACTTATCTCTCCCTCCCCGGCAGATGCCGGCGCCTCCGGGCTGCGTCCGCGATTGGCCGCGCTCACGTCGAGGCGTTCCATGGCAGGGGGGTGTTCATGCCCGACACCCCGCGCGGTCGACGTCGTTCGACGCGGCGCGCTGGATGCTGCTCGGACCGAGCTCACCCCCACGTGGGTCACGGCAGGACTCGAAGAGAACCGTGCGCCCGGGGAGCTCGCGCTCCCAGAATTCAACGGTTCCTTCGGGTTTCGCACCATTGCGGGGCTGTGTTGGCCCATCCGCCGTGCTCTGGGTGACCCCCTCGGAAAATCCGAGACGGGACATGGAAGAGGATAGCGACTCGGATCGGTGTCAACAAGGCTTCATCGCCCCGCGCCTGCTACAACTGGTAGGGCGAGATCGCGAAGCGGAATACTCTGACCGTACCCAGCTCGATCGTCCCGCTCGGCTCGATGCCGGCGCGCTTCTAGCAGAACCTCCAGCAGAACGAGGTCGTCCACCGCCGATGCCGCCCGCAGCATTCCCTGGCCTCGCACCCTCGACGGTGCTTCGAAAGCCCGAGCTCGGATATCGCGCTCGGCGGATTCTCTACGCCGTCGTGTCCGAGTACATCGCGACCGGAGAGCCCGTCGGCTCGCGGCGCCTCTCGAAGCGCTACGGCATCAACCTCTCGCCCGCGACGATCCGCAACGAGCTCGCGGATCTCGAGGAGACCGGCTGCCTCGCGCAGCCGCATCACAGCGCCGGTCGCATCCCGACCGAGATCGGGTTCCGTCTCTTCATCGATGCGCTCGCGCAGATGCGAGAGGTGCCCGCCGAGGATCGCGCGGCGATCCTCGCGCGCATGCGACAGCTGCGCCCCGGCGTCGACGACGTGCTGCGCGAGGCAGGACGCCTCCTCGCGTCGCTGACGGGGGCGGCCGCGCTGGTGACGCGGCCTCGGACCGAGGTCGAGCAGCTCGCGCAGATCCGCTTCCTGCCCCTGCAGGAAGGGACGGTGCTCGCGGTGATCGTCACGCGGAGCGGCACCATCCAGAACCGGATCGTGAAGGTCTCCGACTCGCTCGACGTCGGCGAGCTCGAGCGCGTGCACAACCTGCTCGCGGAGATCGCGAACGACCGCACCATCGGCGAGGTGCGCGAGGAGCTCGCGCGGCTGATGGCGGGCGATCGCGGCGAGTACGATCGACTGCGGCGGCGCGCCAAGCAGATGGTCGACGCCGCGGCCGCCGAGCAGCCGCGCGACGACGACGTGATCATCGAGGGTCAGGGCGTGCTCTTCGATCGCCCCGAGTTCGTCGACGCCGAGAAGATCCGCGGGTTCCTGCGCGCGTTCGAGGAGAAGGAGCGGCTGCTCGACCTGCTCGATCGCACGCTGGCCGCCGGCGGCGTGCAGGTGCTGGTCGGCTCGGAGGCGAACATCGTCGAGGTGCCCGACGTCGGGCTGATCTCGGCGAACTACCGGACCGGCGGCGGCGTGAAGGCCGGCAGCCTCGGGATCATCGGGCCGACCCGGATGGACTACGCCAAGCTGATGCCGCTGGTCAGCTTCGCCGCGCAGGTCACGAGCGACGTGCTCAACGGCGAGATGCTCGAGGAGCCGGGCGATCCCGAGAGCGAGCCCTCTCCCGAGGATCCCGGAACCTGAGGGGCGCCTCGGAACTTGAGCCGCGGAGCGCCGGTGTCTACAGTCGAGTCCCGCCTCGCGCGCCTGCACGCAAGTGCGGCCGGGAGCGTGGGACCCAAGGAGCTTCTGACGTGAGCGGAGACGATCGAGACGACACCACGGCGACGCTGATCGACGCCGACCCCTCGGACTCGCCGAGCGGGACGGAGGAGACGCTCTCCGATGCCGACGCGCGCTCGGCCGCCGAGCTGCTCCCGGCAATGCGCGACGAGCGCGATCGTCTGAAGGATCAGCTGCTCCGGACCGCCGCGGACTTCGACAACTTCCGCAAGCGCACGCGGAAGGACCTCGACGAGGCGGAGCGGCGCGGGCGTGAGGACACCGTGCGCGAGATGCTGCCGGTCTTCGACAACCTCGAGCGCGCCGTGCAGGCGGCCGCGGGCGCGAAGGACGTCGCCTCGATCGTCGACGGCCTGAAGATGGTGCTCAAGCTCTTCGAGGATCAGGTGCAGCGCATCGGGATCGAGCGCGTGGTGTCGGTCGGGCAGCGCTTCGACCCGGCGATCCACGACGCGATCCAGCAGCAGGAGACCGACGAGCATCCGCCTGGCACCGTGATCGCGGAGGTCGTGCCGGGCTACCGGCTCGGCGAGCGCCTCGTGCGCCCCGCGATGGTCGTCGTGGCTCGCAAGCCGAGCGTCAGCGCCTGAGCGGGATCGAGCGCACGTGACGCAGCGCCGCCACTCCACCGCTCCCGAGAGCTCTGCATCGTCCGCGCGCGGCGGGACGGTGATCGGAATCGATCTGGGCACGACGAACTCGTGCGTCGCGATCATCGAGAACGGCGAGCCGGTGGTGATCCCCAACGCCGAGGGATCGCGGACGACGCCCTCGGTGGTCGCGTTCACGCGCGACGGCGAGCGCCGCGTCGGCAGCGTCGCGCGCCGGCAGGCGGTGACGAACCCGGAGAACACGATCTTCGCGGCGAAGCGCCTGATGGGGCGGCGCTTCGAGAGCGAGGAGGCCAAGCGCCACGCCGAGTCCGTTCCGTACCGAGTCGTGCAGGCGATGAACGGCGATGCGTGGGTGACCGCGTCCGATCGTGAGCTCTCGCCGCCCGAGGTCTCGGCGATGGTGCTCGAGAAGATGAAGGAGATCGCCGAGGCCTATCTCGGGACGAAGATCGACGGCGCCGTGGTGACGGTGCCCGCGTACTTCGACGACGCGCAGCGGCAGGCGACGCGCGATGCCGGCAAGATCGCCGGGCTCGAGATCAAGCGCATCATCAACGAGCCGACCGCGGCCGCGCTCGCGTACGGCCTGCAGAAGAAGTCCGGCGGCCGGATCGCGGTCTACGATCTCGGCGGCGGCACGTTCGACATCTCGATCCTCGAGATCGCAGACGGCGTCTTCCGCGTGCTCTCGACGAACGGCGACACGCACCTCGGCGGCGAAGACTTCGATCGCGTGCTCGTCGATCACCTCGCGAGCGTGTTCTCGAAGGAGAACGGCGCGATCGATCTGCGCAAGGATCGCGTCGCGCTGCAGCGCCTCAAGGAGCAGGCGGAGAAGGCGAAGCACGAGCTGAGCACCGCGCTCGAGACCGAGATGAACCTTCCGTTCATCGCGGCGGACGCGACCGGGCCGAAGCACCTGGTGTGCAGCATCAAGCGCAGCGAGCTCGAGATCCTCGTCGGGGACCTCGTCGATCGCACGCTCGGTCCCTGCCAGAAGGCGCTCAGCGACGCGGGCCTGACGACGAAGGACATCGACGAGGTGATCCTGGTCGGCGGCATGACGCGGATGCCGATCGTCTCGAAGAAGGTCACCGAATTCTTCGGTCGACCGGCGCACAAGGGCGTCAATCCCGACGAGGTGGTCGCGGTCGGCGCGGCGATCCAGGCGGCGTCGATGGAAGGGCAGATGGAGCAGGTGCTCCTGCTCGACGTCACCCCGCTCTCGCTCGGCGTCGAGGTCGGCGGCGGGATCTTCCATCGGCTGATCCCGCGCAACACGACGATCCCGTCGAGCGCGCAGGAGATCTTCACGACCAGCGTCGACAACCAGCCCTTCGTGCCGATCCACGTGCTCCAGGGAGAGCGCGAGATGGCGGGCGACAACAAGTCGCTCGCGAAGTTCGAGCTCGCGCCGCTGCCGCCCGCGCCGCGCGGAGTGCCCGAGATCGAGGTGCGCTTCGACATCGACGCCGACGGGCTCGTGCACGTCTCGGCGAAGGACATCCGCAGCGGCCGCGAGCAGAAGATCCGCGTCGTCGCCTCGAGCGGCCTGACGACCGATCAGATCGAGTCGATCGTCACCGACGCCGACAAGTACAAGCAGAGCGACTCGAAGCGGAAGGAGCTCGCGGAGCTGAAGAACAGCGCGGCCGCGCTGCTCTACACGAGCGAGAAGGCCGTCGTCGAGTGCGCGGATCTCGTGCCGCCCGACGTGATCACGCAGGTCAAGAGAGACGTCGACGCGCTCAAGGAGACGCTCGAGGGCGGCGACGCGATCGCGATCCGAGAGGCGCTCCAGTCGCTCGAGCTGAGCGCCTACAAGATCGCGGAGTCGATGTACGGAGGATGATCGTGGGAAGGACGCTCGCGCTGTCGCTGATCCTGGTCTCGGGTGTCGGCTGCGGCGGCGCCGCTCCACGCGTCGAGCAGGCCGACGTGTCGCGCCAGGAGACGCTCGAGGAGACGCGCCTCGCCCAGCGGCAGCGCGACGAGTGGACGCCGCCGGTGCTGCTGTGGGAGGTCGGTGAGGGCGCGAGCGCGAGCGTGCTCTTCGCGTCGCTGCCCTACGGGACGACGATGCGGCACGCGCTGCCGGAGCCGCACGACGGCCGCCTCGAGCTCGCGGAGCGCGTGGTGGTCGCGGACGATCCGCGCGCACTCCGGCTCGAGACGCTCGCGGTCGAGGGCGTCGGCCTCGGGCTCGAGGGCGTGCAGATG
>JALYRN010000493.1 GCA_030855295.1 Myxococcota bacterium
GATCGCGGCCGCGATCGCGACCAGCATCGCGTCGGCGGCCGCGCTCGCGGCGGTCGGCTTCACGATCCACCGGCTCTTCGGCGCGTTCCTGCGCCCGCTCTCGGCGCTGCGCGCGGTGAGCGCAGGCGCGTGCGGATGGCTCGCCGCGCACTTCGTGCCGCACGCGACCGCCGTGGGCGCGGTGATCGCATGCGTCACCGGCGCGATCGCGTACCTCGCCGCGCTCGTCGTGCTGCGAGAGATCGACGGCGCAGACCTCGCGCTGGTGAAGCGCGTGATCACCCGCCGCCGGTAGATCGATCGCTCAGCGAGCCCAGTCGCCGCGCACGCCGCCGTGCTTCTCGAGGAGCACGACCTGCTCGATCACGATCGCACGATCGATGGCCTTCAGCATGTCGTAGAGCGTCAGCGCCGCGATCGTCGCGCCGGTCAGCGCTTCCATCTCGACGCCAGTGCGGTCGCGTGCCTTCACGCGAGCGCGAACGTGCACTCGCTCGCCGTCGGGATCGACGTCGAACGTGATCTCCACCGTCGCCAGCGCGATCGCGTGGCAGAGCGGGATGAGCTCCGAGGTCCGTTTCGCCGCCTGGATCCCCGCGATGCGCGCGGTCGCCCAGACATCGCCCTTCGGCACGTCGCCCGCCTCGAGGCGGGCGCGCGCCGACTTGCTCATGCGCACGCTCGCCGCCGCGATCGCCTCGCGCACGGTGACGTCCTTGTGGGAGACGTCGACCATGCGCGCGCGACCGCGGGGGTCGAGATGCGTCAGCTCGTTCTCTTCCGATCGATCATCCGGATCGCTCAACGGCGCGCCTCCGACAGGAATCGGAGCGTGCCGCGCCGTGAGCGATCCGTCACGCGCTCTTCAGGACACGCGCTCTGCACCAGCGCTCTTCAGAAAGCAGCAGCGCTCTTCAGGAAGGAGCGCGCGGCGACGGCGACGTCGACAGCGGGAACGCGTTGCGCGTCCCCGTGACCCTCGCCAGCAGCTCGACGCGACTGTGCACGCCGAGCTTCGCGAAGATGCGCTTCAGGTACGTGTTGACGGTCGCGACCGTCAGCCCCGTGCTCTGTGCGATCTCGCGCGTCGAGTGCCCCGAGACGAGACGGCCGACGACGTCGCGCTCGCGCGGCGTCAGCGGGGTGCTCGCGAGCAGCGCTTGCACGTCGACCTCGCGCGTTCCGATCCCGTTCGAGCCGATGCGCCTCGAATACGCGATCCCTCGAGACAGCACACGCCCACCCCAGCGGGCGACGCGCTGCGCGTCCTCGCCGGAGCGCTGGGCGTCCGTGAACCACAGATGCAGCGTTCCGATCTCTTGTTTCCCGTGACGCAGCGGCACTGCGAACGTCTCGCCGCGCATCTCTCCCCCGTTGCTACCGTTCTGCCCGGCGTCGGAGCGCCCGGCTTCGGAACCGTCCACCACGACGCGATGTGCCGCTGCTCCCGCGAGCTGAGCGACGACTGCAGCGGCACGAGCCGCATATGTCGCGGAAGGTTCGATGTCGAACAGCTCTTCCGCGAGCTCCAGATGACGAATAGTGACCACGCACGCCTCCCCCCCGGATCGGTGTGCCCAAAAGGCTGCTGGCCAAGCGCAAGCTTGGCCGCTGCGGCCCCCAGTTCCCCCCGGAGCCAGAGACACGCCGTCCGCGATGTCGATCTATCTCAGCCCGGAGGGGGGGGTGCGTCAAGGGTTGCGGGCACAATTCAGCAGGATATTTTCGTGCCTCACACGTCCTCGCCCGGCGCTGCGGCAAGATCGGACTCCGGCGCGGTGCCTTCGAGCTCCTCGACGAAGCGGCGCGAGAACGCGATCACGCCATCGCCGGAGTCGGGCGGGCGCTTGCCGCTGACGAGCTCCTCTTGGCGCCGAGCGTCATCGCGCATCGACAGCGCTCGCACTGCGAGCGCGGCGACGCGCGCGTCCGCGTCCTTCTGCAGCGCGTCGATCTGCTTCGCGCAGCCGTGGTTCGCGAGGTGCGCGAGCGTGAGCACGTAGCGCTCCTCCGGCGCCTTCGGATCGTGCAGCTTCTGGGACAGCGTCCGGAAGCTCGCGTTGCCGAACGTGCCGTACACGCGCGCGATCTCGCGCCAGACATCGCTCGGCTCCGACGCGAGCAGGTGCATCAGCGGCACCACTGCGCGGCGCAGCTTGAGGTGGCCGAGCGCGAGCGCGAAGGCCTGTCGCGCGAACGTCTTGCGCGCACCGAGCCCGTCGATCAGCGCGTCGCCGGCCTCGTCGCCGAGCTTCGTGATGCGCGGCACGACGCGCACGACCTCGGCGCGCGGCATCTTCCGCACGGCCTTGCAGAGCGCGTCCGCGAGCTCGGGATCACCGCGATCCGCGAGCGCCACTGCGGCGGCGCGGCGGTGCCGCGGGTGCTCGAGGAGCATCACCAGCTCGGGCGCGCCCATCTCCGCGAGGCGCGCGGCGTCGACCTCGCCGCCCGGCATCGATCCGGTGTTCTCCCCGCGAACGACGCGGATCGCGCGCCACGCGAGATCGTGCGTCTCGGGATCGATCGCGATCTCGGCGTCGGCAGCGCCGGCGAGGAGTCGCTCCCAATTCGACGCGATCGCCTCCTCGTCGAGGCCTCCGCGGTCCGACAGCGCGATCGTGCGGCGGAAGCCCGCGAGCTGCTTGGCGACGAGGCCACCTACGTCGTCGGCGACGCCCGCGCCGAGCGCGCGGTCGACCAAGCTCGGAGGCAGCGCGATCCCGTGCTCGACCGCGCGCTCCATCACGCGCGCGAACGTCGCGTCGATCGTGTCGCGCGGCACGGAGAGCACGAGGAGCGCGTGATCCATCTTCTCGGGAGCGGCCCACTCGGCGATCTCGGCGAGCGCAGCCGCGGCGCGCGCGGGGCTGTCGAGACGGCCGGGCTCCTCTTCGCCGGCGAACGGGTTCGCGCCGCTGATCGGAGGCGGCGCGGCGAGCGCGCGCTCGATCGCCGTGGCGGGATCGATCGCAGACTCCGCGCGCAGGCGCACGACGCGATCGAGCGTGCGCGAAGCGTTGAGCTCGCGCGGCGCGACCACCCGCCCGATGCGCAGGAAGCGACCGTCGACGCCGAACAGGATCGTGCGCGCCTCGAACCGCCGTCGCAGCGCCTCGAGCAGGCGACGGCCCTCCGGCGAGCGCGGATCGAACGCCGCGCGACGCACGAACGGACGGGCGCCGGTCGGATCGACGAGCGCGAGCACGACGACGGGGCAGCCGTCGAGCACTGCGAGCTGGATCAGCAGGTCGGTCTCGTGCTCGAAGGCGTCGATCGAATCGCCGAGCGCGACGTAGAGCTCCACGCCTTCGCCGAACCGCGCGACCATCTCGACGTCACCGCAGAGCTCGGCCGGGGCGACGATGCCGGGATCGGTCGTGGGTGCCGGGGCGTCGCTGGGCGCCGGCGCGACGTCGCGCGCGGCGGCGATCATCGTCTTCTGGCCCGCGGCCGCGTCGTCTTCGCCTTCGCCGTCGGGCGCGGCCTCGATGTCGTCGTCGTCGACCTCCTCTTCGACGTCGTCGTCGTCGACGATCTCCTCGACCGCGTCGTCGGCGATCGCGACCCCCTCCTCGAGCGTCGAGCTGATCGCCATCGGCTCGGCGGCGATCGCGGGGTTGGTGCGGATCGGCTCGAGATCGTCGAGCTCCTCGACGTCGTCTTCGTCGTCGATCGACGCGACCTCGTCGGGAAGCACGGGCGCGACGAGAGGAACGTGCACCTCTGCCATCGCGCCGTTCGTCGAGATCCCCAGGCCGATCGCTGCAGGTGCCGGAGGCGGTAGCGACGAAATCCTGGGCGCCGGAGCGGACACGAGGTCGCGCGCGGAGCTCGCATCGGCGCGTCGCTCGAGCTCGCTCAGGCGATCGGCGAGCTCGCGCTCGCGCTGCACGAGCGACTCGAGGCGCTGCTCGAGCTCCTGCTCGCGCATCGCGATGTCGCGCTGCGCCGCCTCGTGCTCCTCGCTGAGCCCGGCGAGCTCGTCCTCGCGGCGCGTGACGTCCTCCGCGCGCTCGCGCATGCGATGCTCGCGGGGGGTCAGCGCGTGCTCGCGCTGGCTCACGGCCCGCTCGCGCTCGTCGAGCGCCTGCTCGCGCTGGGCGAGCGAGGGCTCGTGGTGCGAGAGCATCGCCTCGCGCCGGGCGAGCGCTTCTTCGCGCTGGCCGATCGTCTCTTCGCGCTGGCCGAGGATCTCTTCGCGTCCGAGGAGGTCCTGCTCGCGCGCGCCCAGCTCCTTGCGCTTGCTCTGGAGCTCTGCCTCGTCGTGCGCGCGGGCGGCGCGGGCAGAGGGGCCCGCGAGGTATTCGGAGAGCTGCCCGAGCCCGATGACGACGGTCGCCTCCGCGGCGTAGCGCGGGACCGGCACGGTCGTGTCGTCGGCGAGCTTCTCGAGCAGGCGCGCGCGCTCGCGCAGCTCTTCGTGACGCAGCGCCTCGGGCAGGACGAGCGCGAGCTTCCGGAGCGACGGATCGTGGTAGACGAAGGGCACCGCGAGCTCGAGGTCGCCGTCGAGCCGATGCAGGCGACCGCCGAGCACGACCTCGCGCAGCTGCGGATCGGTGCCGACGTCGACCGCGCGGTGCACCGCGACGGTCCGCAGCGTGCCCCCCGCGAGCGGCACGTGAACGCTCTCGACGCGCGTCGCTCCAGCGCGCCCCCGGTAGGGCGCTTCCTGGATGTCGGCGGGCTCGAGGACCAGCCCCTTCGGGTCCCACGTGGCCATCGGTCTCCTTCTCAAGACGGCGGGGCACGATCGGTATCACACCTCCTCCCGGGACCGCTATGCTGTGCGGCCATGCAGGACGACGTTCCCGAGACGATCCGCACGCTCGCAGAGGGCTGCGCGCGGTTCGTCCAGCAGGCGCTCGGGATCCAGCTCGACTCGACCCCGGAGACCCTGCCGATCCTCGATCACTACCTCGAGCGCGCGCGCGACGACGAGGCGCGCAGCCGCGACGAGGTGCTCGGGCTGATCGCGACGTCGGCCGGGGCGTACCTCGGTGAGGTGGTCCGGCAGGCGACGCCGCACGCGCGCTGGCACGTCGGCGACATCGACGACCCTTCGTCGTGGCGCATCGAATTCGACCACGTGTTCCTCGCGTTCAATCCCGTCGGGATGGCGCGCGAGGCGATCCTCGAGCACGAGGAAGAGGGCTGGAACGCCCACATCGAGGTGCTCGCGCAGGATCGCGACGTGCTCGCGCAGTCGCTGGAGCGCGTCGGCGGCGTCAGCGACGACGACTACTGGCGCTTGTCGGTCCGCTGGGAAGTGATCGAGCAGGCGATCGCGGTGGCCGAGGGCGCGGCGATCTCGCGCGGCGAGGAGGCGCGGCGGTGGCCGCCCGAGATCTACCGGCGCGCGCTCGACGAGCGCGACGCGGGGCCCACCGGGAGCTGACGGATCACGGCTCGTCGTCGCGC
>JALYRN010000034.1 GCA_030855295.1 Myxococcota bacterium
CCTGGAGCACGTCGAGGCCGAACGGCGCCAGGGTCTCGGCGAGCATCTGCACCGAGCCGGCGTCGAGGCCGCCGACCAGCAGCGGCGTCGAGGCCGCGATCATCGAGGCGCTGCTGGGATCGGGGCGGGGAACGAGGCGCTGCGACTGCGCGAGCGAGGCGAGCGCGCCGTGGGGCTCGGTGCCGAGGTACGGGGTCCCGTCGCTGACGGGACGCCGCCGCGGGGTGCTCTCGCGACGCTCGAGCGAGGGCATCGGGATCGCGCCGGGGAAGGAGTCCGGCCGCACGGGGCGATCGATCTCGGCGAGCATGTTGCGGATCGGCGTGACGCCCGCGATCGGATGGCGGCCGTAGGGCCAGCCGTACGCGTACGCGCCGACCAGGCGATCCTCGAGGTAGATCGGGCTGCCGCTCATGCCGCCGACGGTCGGCGCGTCCTCGAGGATCGGGTGCGTCGTGCGGACGAGGATCAGATCCTGATCGGGTCGGAACTGATGCAGCACGTCGATCACCTCGACGTCGAAGCGCTCCGGCTGCGTGCCGCGGAACACCGTGAGGCCGTAGCCCCGCATGCCCGCGCGGACCTCGGAGACCTCCATGATCGCCGGGTCGCCGTCGCGCACCTGGCCGACCGCGACGCGCGCCTCGGAGCCGACGATGGCGACGCAGGCGAGCGCGAGCGCGGTGAGGACGATCGACACGCCGGACCGGCGGAACGAAGGGGCTCTCACTGGCCGCGGACTGTATCAGAGCCGCGGGAGCGAGGCTCGCGACGGGCCCTGGCCGAACGGCGAGGGCGCGATCGTCGCCTGTCGGCGATCGGCTCGCCCGCTCCGGTCGCTTCCGTCGGCGCGCGCGGCGCGCGCTCCCGTGCGCGCCCTCCGGGGCGAGCACTCCTGTCGAGATCACTCGGCGGGCGCGAGCCCGGGATCGAACGCCGCTTCGCTCTCTTCGTGCGCGGCCGCGACGAGCCCCGCGTCCTCCGCGAGCTTCGCGCCAGCGTCCTTCATGCGCTGCAGCAGCTCGAAGATGATCTCCACGCGGAACGGCTTGATCAGCATCAACGCGGCGCCCGCGACCTTCGCCGCGAGCCGCAGGTCGGTGCTCTCCTCGGTGCTCATCAGCACGACCGGGATGCCGGGATGCTGATGCCGGATGCGCCGCGCGACCTCGAGGCCGCTGATGCCTGGAAGGCCCTGATCGACCAGCACCAGGTCCGCCGGCCACTGCTCGATCAGCGCGAGCGCCGCCTCGCCCGAGCTGGTGCCGACCACGCGCGCGCCGTGCACCGTCAGCATGCGGGCGATGCGCCACTGCATGTCAGGGTCGTCCTCGACGACGAGCACGCCGCTCTCGCGCGAGATTCCGCGCCGCTCGGGCGCGGGCTCAGCGGGCGCGGACGCAGCGGGCGCGGACGCAGCGGGCGCAGAGACAGCGGGCGCGGTCGTCAGCGCAGCTTCGGCGGGGTCGGTGTCGAGATCGTGCGTGTCGGCCATCGTGGGTACGGCTGGAACGAAGCTGTCGTGGTGCCGCCCGTGTTCGTCACACGGTGGCGGTTCGAGGATCCAGAAGCGCAAAAAGGCAGGAAAGCACGCGTTTCTGGACAACCTGGCGCCCTCCCCTCCTCCCCCCAAGGAGACGGTGGAGGCCCGCCGGCCCGGCCCATCGACGCATCCGCCCGGCGATTATGCGGTTGATGGGGCCGCGTCGCAATCGATATGGGCCCACGACCCGCGTCTGCAACGTATCGTTGCCCCGTTCGTCACGCGCGGGCTAATCTCGCGCCGTGCGACCGCCGCCTCTGCCTCATCAGACGAACGTCCTCGCCGACGCGCTCGAGCGCGTCGCGACGTGGACGCACAACGAGGGCAGCCGCAGCCCCCTCGTGGTCTTCGATCTCGACGCGACGCTCTACGACAACCGGCCGAGGACGCTCGAGATCCTCATGGAGTACCGCGAGGAGATCCTCGATGGGCAGCCCGACCTCGCGGACGCGCTCGCGACGCTCACGGCCGAGCGCGTCGAGTACCTGCTGAGCGACACCCTGCGCGGCTGCGGCGTCACGTCGTCGAATCGGATCGCCGACATCACTCGCTACTGGCACGACCGCTTCTTCACGGACGCGTACCTGCAGCACGACGCGCCGCTCGACGGCGCATCGGAGTACGTCCGCGCGTGCCACGAGGCCGGCGGCATCATCGTCTACCTGACGGGGCGCGACATCCCCGGGATGTTCCTCGGGACGGTCGCGAGCCTGCGCGACTGCGGCTTCCCGATCGGCGTCGCGGGCACCGAGCTCGTGCTGAAGCCCGACGCGAACCTGCCCGACGAGGCGTTCAAGCGCGGCGCGCTGCCGACGCTCGATCGGCTCGGCGACCTCGTCGCGTTCTTCGACAACGAGCCGGCGAACTGCAACCTCGCGAAGGCGATGTACCCGGACTGCACCGTCGTGCTGCTCGAGACCCAGAAGGTCCCCTACGCGCCCGAGATCGCCGAGGACGTCCTGGTCGTCAGCGACTTCCGCCTGGCCTGATCTCCTGCGACCGGGCGTCCGAACATCGGCTCGCCCGCTCCGGGGCGAGCACTCCTGTAGTCACCGAAACTCGCTCAGGTGCGTGATGTACCAGCGATCGTCCCACGCGATCATGGTGCGGACCTCGATGCGGCGCTCTTCGGTGCCGACGCGGTAGACCAGCCAGTTGTGGCGCTGCGCCCAGTAGGGCAGGCGGTTCGACTCCTCGCGGACGCGAACCCAGCCGCGACGGCGCGAGAATTCGAAGCGCACGAGCTCGGCGCGCGCCGCGTCGGGGCCGAGGCTCGCGTGGAGCGCGGCGATGTCGTCGGCGTACATCCGGACGATGCGGTCGTAGAGCGCGTCGGGATCGGAGATGCCCTTGATCGCGCGGAACGCCTCGCGCGGCAGGAAGAAGTCGGCGGCGCGCGCCGGGTCGTTCGCGACGATGGCGTCGAGCAGGCGGCGCGCCCGCTCGTCGACGTCGCCGCGGCCGGGACGCGGCGGCGCCTCCGTGAGCTCGGCGCGGTTGTGCGCGGGGATCTCGACGTCCTGCGCGAGCACGACCGAGGTCGTCGTCGCGAGGGCCAGCGAGAGCGAGAGCGAGAGTCGGAGCGCGCGCATGAGTGATCTCAGATTAGAGCCTGTCCAAAAATCGGCTCGCCCGCTCCGGTCGCTTCCGTCCGCGCGCCGAGCGCGCTCCCGTCCGCGCCCTCCGGGGCGAGCACTCCTGTCGACTCAGTGGCTCGCGCCGGACTTGGCCGGGCGAGCGTTCCAGACGCGGGTCGACAGCAGGAAGCCGACGATCGCGACGGGGATCATCACCACCGGCCACGCCCACCAGTTGCTCTGCACCTGCGCGGCCTCGCCCGACGGCAGGATGTACCCGAGCACGAGGAACTGGGCGCCGGTGCCGAGGTAGACCATGCCGTCGATCAGGCCGACCGCGGTGCCGACGTTGCGCTTGCCGGCGAAGTCCATCGCGGCTGCGGCGCTCAGCATGCCGTGCACACCGATCACGCAGAGCGACATGAAGATGATGATCCAGCCGTAGATCGGCGTCGTCAGCGTGAACACGCCGATGATCCCGCCGACGATCATCATCGCGTAGAGCACGACGCTGACGGGCCCGCGGCGCGAGCCGAACAGGCGGTCGCTGAGCAGGCCGGCGAACATCCCGCCGAAGATCCCGGCGAGGCAGAGCAGCATCCCCCAGTTCTCGGCGACGAGATCGCCCTCGATGCCGACCTGATCCGCGAACGGCATGTACCACTGCATGATCGCGTTCCGCAGGAAGCCGCTGCAGAACTCGATCATCGCGACCGTCACGATCACCGGGTTGGTGATCAGCTTGAGCGCGACCGCCTTGATCGGCAGGCGCGGGCCGGTGTCGGTCGCGTCGCCGGTCTCGATCACCGGCTGTCCGGCGTCGGTCGGATCGTCGCGCACGAGGAACGTGTCGATGACCGCGAAGACGATCAGGATCGCCGCGGGCACGAAGAACGCGACCCAGGGCTGCCCCTCGAACGCGCGCACCAGGCCGCGGCTCCAGTCGTACGCGAAGTAGAGCCCGAGGCTGATCAGGATCCCGAAGATGCCGCCGAAGGTCCCGCGCTCGCGCACGTGGAACCACGCGGTGTTCACCTTCACGATCGAGACCGCGCCGAAGCTCTGGAAGTACATGTTCGCCATGTAGAGGAGCCCGAACGTCGGCACGACGAGCGAGCGATCCGCGCCCTCCGCGCCCGGCACGGTGCCCATCAGCACCGCGATGCCCAGCAGCGCGTTCGCGATGCCGGCGCCGATCGCGGCGATCAGGATCGTCGTGCGGCCGCCCCAGCGATCGGTCAGCGGGCCGTTGAGGAGGAACGAGACGGCGTAGGTGACGGTCCCCAGCAGACCGATCAGGCCGAACTCCTCGTTGGTCAGGCCGATCGCGGTCTTCGCGGCCGAGAGGTTGTAGCGCCCCATGTAGAGGAACGCGTAGGTCATGCCGAGCGGGAACCAGTTCAAGAACCGGCGCCGGCGGTACGCCTTGGAGTGGCCGAGGTCGACCTTGGGCAGGCGCGCGACGACCAGCGAGATCACCGCGAGCAGGATCAGGATCGGCGCGAGCTCTCTGAGCCACCCCGGCACCAGCTCGTAGATCCAGAAAATACTCCGCATCCCGTTCTCCCCGACCCTCTCGCGCCGCAGCATACGATCGGAGCGCAGGCCCGCGGCGCTCGTTTTTCCGGCGCTCCTCGGGGCGCCGCTTGCGGTGCTGGGGCGCGAGCCCACGTGGCCGGCAGGATGGCCGAGCGATGGGACGCAGTGGTGGTGGGCGCGGGGCCGAACGGGCTCGCGGCGGCGTGCACCCTCGCGCAGGCCGGTCGCTCCGTGCTGGTCCTCGAGGCGGAGCGGAGCCCAGGCGGAGGCGCGCGCACCGCCGAGCTGACGGAGCCCGGCTTCCACTCGGACGTGTGCTCCGCGATCCATCCGATGGGCGCGGCGTCGCCGTTCTTCCGCGAGCTCGATCTGTCGCCGCACGGGCTCGAGTGGGTCCATCCGGAGATCGCGCTCGCGCATCCGTTCGACGACGGCAGCGCTGCGATCGTGCATCGCTCGCTCGAGCGGACGATCGAGGCGCTCCGCGAGGACGGCGCGGCGTGGGGCCGTCTGTTCGCGCCGTTCGTCGAGCGGGCCGACGACCTGCTCGAGGAGACGCTGGGGCCGCTGCGCATCCCGCGGCGGATCTGGCTGATGGCGAAGTTCGGCGTGCGCGCGCTGCGCTCGGCGCAGGGCCTGACGCGCTCGCTGTTCACGAACGAGCGAACGCGCGCGCTCTTCGGCGGGGTCTCGGCGCACGCGGTGGTCCCGCTCGACTCGCTCGGAAGCGCGGCGTTCGGGCTGATGCTGTTCATCGCGGGGCATCGCGCGGGATGGCCGGCGGCGCGCGGCGGCTCGCAGTCGATCATCGACGCGATGATCGCGTACCTGCGCGCGCACGGCGGCGAGGTGCGCACCGACGTGAGGGTCCGCGCGCTGCGCGAGCTGCCGGAGTCGAAGGCGGTGTTCTTCGATCTCACGCCGCGACACGTGGCGGCGATCGCCGGGGACGCGCTGCCGCCGCGCTACCGGCGCGCGCTCGAGCGGTTCCGGTACGGACCCGGGGTGTTCAAGGTCGACTGGTCGCTCGACGGACCGATCCCGTGGAAGAACGAGGAGTGCCGGCGCGCGGGCACGGTGCACCTCGCGAACACGTGGGGCGAGCTCGCGGAGACGGAGCGCGCGGTCGTGCGCGGCGAGATCTCGGAGCGCCCGTTCGTGCTGGTCGCGCAGCAGAGCGCGTTCGACGACACGCGCGCGCCTGCCGGCAAGCACACGGGGTGGGCCTACACGCACGTGCCGCACGGCAGCACGGTCGACGCGACCGATCGCATCGAGCGGCAGATCGAGCGCTTCGCGCCGGGGTTCCGCGATCTGGTGCGCGCGCGCAGCGTGCGGAACACGCGCGACCTCGAGGCGCACAACCCGAACATGATCGGCGGCGACATCGGCGGCGGCGCGAACGATCTGTGGCAGCTGGTGTTCCGCCCGACGCTGCGCTGGGATCCGTACTCGACCCCGAACCCGAAGCTGTTCCTCTGCTCGAGCAGCACGCCGCCCGGCGGCGGAGTGCACGGCATGTGCGGCCGGCACGCAGCACGGCGCGCGCTCCGCGGCGTGCTGCGATGACGCCGCGCGCGCGGGCGCGTTCTCTGCTGTCGGGGTACGTTGGCGCGTCTATGCGCGACCTCGCGATCCTTCTGCTTTGCGTGGCGATGGCTTTGGCCGCTTGTTCGGAGGATCGCCTCGCCTCAGGGCCAGACAGCGGACGCGGCGGTGGCGATGCGTCGCGGCTCGGTGACGACGCGTCGTGGGCCGGCATCGACGGGGGGCGAGCTGCGGTCGATGCTGCGGCGGAGCCTCGCGATGCTGATCCGGACGACGGCGGAGGCTCGGATGCCGATGCCGACTCCATCGACGCCGCCCACCCGGAGGCGGGCCTGCTCGACGGGAGCGCTACCGGTGACGGTGGTCGGCCCGAGGCCGACGGTGGTCTTCCGCACGATGCGAGCGCCTCCGATGGTGGAGCGGATGGTGGCAGTGCCTGCGGAGCGTGGTCGGATCCGGGAGTGCGCTGTTCCGCGGCTGGTCTTCGGGACGGCGGATTGTCGACCCCGCGCACCATCGTGATGAGCACGCTCGGAGAAGTGTTTCCGGCATGTCACGACGCACACCTGTATTCGTCGGCCGAGTATCAGCTCTGCGCGAATGACGTGATCCGGGAAGTTCCTTCCTACGCAGCGTGGGCCGGTGATAGCTGCCGATGCGCGTCCTGCGTATCGGACCTTGCTCATTGTCTCGTCAACGTCGGTTGCGCCGCGCGCTGCGTGCCGCGAGGCGCGGAGTGCTGGGCCTGCTTGTGCGAGCGCGGCTGCACCGAGGCACTCGCTGAGTGCTACGGCCTCCCGGAGAGCACATTCTGTCCCGCGGGCTGACTGACTGACGACCCGGTCGACGCGGCGTCCGGCGTACGACCCGAACATGTGCGGCTGGCACGCCGCACGGAGCGCGCTGCGCGGCGTGCTTCGATGACCCGGCGCTACGCGGCGGCCGCGCGGGCGCGCGCGCCGAGGTCGGTGGTGATCCGGTGCACCGCCGGGGGGCGCAGGATCGAGCCGTCGCGGCAGGGGATGCGGACAATCTCGAGCTGGGGCACGACGCGCGCCCAGCCGAGGTCGGGGACGCGATCGTACGCGGCGAGCGCCACGCTGCGATCGGCGCGGTAGAGCACCACCCGGCCCGCGAAGGGCAGCATCGTGCGCTCGTAGCGCGCGACCACCCGCGCGATGCTCTCGTCGCGCGCCGGGTCGAGCTCGGCGGGGCGCTTGGTCGAGGACGACGACTCGCCTCGCAGACCGAGCTTGGCGCGCGCCAACGCCGGACCCTCGCGGACGAGCGCGCGGAGCTGCGCGGCGATCCGGCGCGGCGCCGCGAGGTCGTCGAGCGCGGAGGGGAGCGCGGTCTCGAGCAACGCAACGAGCTCGACCTGCTCGCCCCGGAACGTCAGCTGCTGCGCGATCTCGTACGCGAGGATGCCGCCGTACGCGGTGCCCGCGAGGCAGTACGGCCCGGGGCCGCGCGCGCGGATCGCTCGGACGTACGCGCGCGCCGACTCCTCGATGCTCGGGAGCTCCGAGACCGTTCCGTCGTTCTCGACCTTCTCCTGGGCGAGCGCGTCGATCGGCAGATCGACGCTGCAGACCGGCCCGTCGACCGACTCGGCGAGCGCGGCATAGAGCGACGGCGCGCCGATGCAGAAGAGCGGCGCGCCGCTCCCCCCGCGGAGCTCCACGATCGCGCGGTCGTCCGCGGGCGAGCGCTCTTCGCCGGGCGAGATCGCGTCGACGTCGCGCAGCGCTGCGACGATGCTCGCGATGCCGGCGATCGTCGTGAAGTCCTCGGAGAAGAGGATGTCGTCGGGGAGCGCGATGCCATACGACTCCTCGAGGTGCGAGACGAGCTCGACGACGCCCGCGGAGTCGACGTAGCCCTCGTCGAAGAGGTGCACCTGGTGGTCGAACACGGGATCGTCGTCGGGGACGCGAAAGCGGCTCCGCACGAACGTCGCGACCTGCTCAGCGATCTCGAGAGACATGGATGCTCTTCTCCTCGGAGCTGCCGGGGAACACGTGGGTGAAGCGATAGAGCCCGCCCCGGATGAAGGCTCTCGCTTCCTTCGAGGCATCCTCCGCGCGGATGCCGAAGAGCTCCGCGAAGCGCGAGACGAGCGCGGTCGCGTCGAGCCCCGCCTCGATCATCGCGGCGAGCGTGCCCCCGACCTTCTGGGCGCTGCCGACCTGCGCGCGGACCTTGGGACGATCGTAGATCGGTGACGGGATGCGGTCGCCCATCACCCTCGTCACGAGCTCGCGCTTCGCGGCGCTCGAGGTGAGGAACCCGCCGGGCAGCTGCGTGTAGGCGCCCGCACAGAGCGTGTACGGCTGCACGCACTCGATGCCGCGCCGGGCGAAGATGCCGACCTCGCGATCGCCGGAGTCGAGCCCGAGCACCAGGAATCGCCGGAGCCGCCCCGCGCTCATGCGCGGGAGATCGTAGAAGCGCTCTCCCGCGTACTCGACCGGCGCGTAGTCGGAGACGAGCTCGTTCATCGCGTCGCCGGTCAGGATGACAGGAGGCGCGCTCCCGCTCGCGTGCTGCGCGAGCGCCTCGGCGAGCGCGGCGTTGACGAGCCCGCAGTGGACGTTGAAGTCGCGGAAGTCCTGGCCGCCGATCAGCACCTCGTCGACGAGCGAGACGATTCGCTCGCGCGACACCTCGACGACCTCGAGCGGGATGTCGAGCCGCTCGGCGACCATGCGCGCGAAGAACAGATCGCTCTGCGCGCACGCGGTCGCGTCGGCGGTCGTGAAGGT
This sequence comes from Myxococcota bacterium, assembly GCA_030855295.1. Taxonomy (GTDB): domain Bacteria; phylum Myxococcota_A; class Polyangia; order Polyangiales; family Sandaracinaceae; genus Sandaracinus. The sequence continues at coordinate 8,973 of JALYRN010000034.1, forward strand.
GATCCCGCGCACCTTCGGGAAGCGCGCGCGCGCCATCGCCGCGATCGTCGAGCTGTCGAGCCCGCCCGAGAGCGTCACGACCACCTCGCGGCCCTCGAGCGTGCGCGCGAGGCGCGCGAACACGGTGTCGAGGGCCTGACGGACGCGCTCCGCGTGGCTCTCGAGATCGCACATCGGCGCGTCGGGATCTCCGTAGGGCAGCACCGAGTACTGCTCGAGCGCGTACGCGCGGGTGTCGGTGTCGATCACCACGGAGTGACCGCTCGGCACCGAGCACACGCGCGAGAACGGGATGCCGGCCGTGACGAGGTCGTGCGCGTAGGTGCTCGCGACGAGCTGTCCCTCGGCGTCGAGCGCGAAGAACAGCTTGTGGACGCCCAGCGGATCGCGGACGAGCGTGTGGCGCGTCCCGCGCTGCCAGTGCGCCGCGAACTGACCGGTCAGACCGGCGCGCTGCGCGGGGCTGGCGCTCTCCCAGAAGTCCGGCAGCGCGCTGATCGCGAGGGGCGCGCCGTCGGGCGCTCCCCGGAAGACGAAGTCGTGCAGACGTACTTGGTTGCGCGGGCTCATGCGGCACCTCCGAGCTGCTGGTGATCGACGGAAGCGCGCCCGAACGACGCGAGCGCTTCGGCGAAGAGAGGGATCGCGCGATCGATCGCGTCGTCGGTCGCGGTGACCGACAGGCGCATGTGACCTGCGTGGTGGAAGATGCGCGACGGCAGGGCGAGCACGCCGAGCTCGGCGAGGCGCGCACAGAACGCGACGTCGTCGCCGGGGACCTTCGGGTAGAGGAAGAAGGTCGCCTCGGGTGACGGCACCTCGTAGCCGGCGGCGCGCAGTCCCGACGCGAGCCGAGCCGAGCGCTGGGCGACGAGCTCGAGCGGCGGGGCGATCTCGATCAGGGTGCCGAGCGCGCGCTGCATCAGCGCGGTCGGCGTGCAGAACCCGGTGATGCGGGCCCAGCGCGCCAGATCTTCGCGATGCCGCGCGCCGTCGTCCATGCGCGGGCTGACGGCGAGGAACCCGATCCGTTGCCCCTGCGCGAGCACCTTCTTCCCGAACGAGTAGACGACGCAGGTGTTCGCGTAGTGCGCCACCGGCGAGGGCGCGTGGCCCTCGAACACGAAGTCGCGATGACACTCGTCGGAGACCAGCACCGGCCTCGCCGGAGCGCGCTCCAGCGCGCGCGCGAGCGCCTCGAGCTCGCGGTCCGTGTACACCAGACCAGTCGGGTTCGCGGGCTGCGAGAGGACGACCACGCGGGTGCGCTCGGTGACGAGCGACGCGATGCGATCGACGTCGAGCCGGAGGTCGGGGCCGACCGGCGCGAGCCGCACGTAGTAGCCGTGGTTCTCGAGGTAGAGCGGGGTGTCGAGCCAGCACGGCGCGATCACGATGGCCTCGTCGCGACCGCCGTCGGTGCGCAGCGCCCGGAAGACGAGGTTGAGCGCGGCCATCGCGCCCGGCGTCAGCACCACGTCGCGGTAGTGGAAGCGCGCGCCGTGGGTCTGCCCGAGCCACTGCGCGACGAGGCGCCGCGGGATCGTCGCGCCTCCGTACGGCGTGTACTGGAGGTCGCTGGCGCGGGGCGCGCTCGCCGCCGCGACGAGGGCCTCGCGGACGCCCTGCGGTGGACGGTCCTGCGCGTTCGCATAGGCGAAGTCGCAGAGCCTGCCGCCGTGACGTCTCAGCGCGTGCTCGCGCGCGCGCTCGAACTGCTCCTGCGCCTCGAGGTGCGCCGCGATCCGCGCCGGGATGCCCTTCATGCCGCGACTCCCACGCTCTTGCGATCGAGCTTTCCGGAGGACGTGCGCGGCAGGCCGACGCGCACCACCACCTCGGCCGGCACCATGTAGCTCGGCATCTGCGCGCGGCAGAAGTCCACCAGCGCGGCCGCGTCGAAGCGCTCGGGATCCGACGGCACGACGTGCGCGACCAGCGCGGTGCCGGCGACCTCGTCGGGCCGGCCCGTGATCGCGACCTCGTGCACGAGCCCCGATGCCAGGATCTGCTCCTCGACGTCCTCGGGGCTCACGCGGAACCCGAAGCACTTGAGCATCTGATCGCGGCGACTGACGAAGTAGAAGAAGCCGTCTTCGTCCTGGCGCACGAGGTCGCCCGAGTAGACGACGCGGGCGCCGGACGCGGGTTCGAGCGGATGCGGGCGGAAGCGATCGCGGCTCGCCGCCTCGTCCTGCCAGTAGCCGAGCGCGACGGTCGGTCCGGCGTGCACGAGCTCACCGATCACCCCCGGCGGGCAGCGCCTTCCGTCGTCGTCGACGACGAGCACGTCGGTCTCGGGGATCGCGCGCCCCATCGAGCCGGGCCTGAGATCGATCTCGGCCGGCGGCAGGTACGTGGACCGGAACGCCTCGGTCAGCCCGTACATCAGCACGATGTCGGTCGCCGGCAGCATCCTTCGATAGCGCGCCAGCAGAGGCTGCGGGAACACGCCACCGCTGTTGGTGATGTAGCGGAGCCGGGGGAGCGAGAGCGTCGGCAGCGGCGAGCCGCGCTGCACGAGCTGCGCCCAGAGCGGCGGCACGCCCGCGAGCCCGGTGATCTCGTGCGCCTCGAGCGCGCGGCAGATGTCCGCGGGCGCGTGCGAGCGCTGCAGGTACAGCGTCGCGCCGCGATCGATCACGGTCAGCAGCTGGTTGAGCCCGTAGTCGAAGCTGAACGGGAGCACCGAGAGGATGCGCTCGTCCGCGGTGATGCCGAGGTATCGAGAGACGATGCGCGCGCCGGCGATCAGGTTCGCGTGCGACAGCGCGATGCCCTTGGGACGTCCGGTCGATCCGGACGTGTAGAGGATCGCGGCGAGCTCGTCGGGGCCGGTGGGCTGCGGGTGCTCGTGCGCCGCGCCCGCATCGTCGCGCCCGGCCACGCGCGCGCGATCGAGCTCGAGCCGCGGCACGGCGAGATCGAGCGCCTGCGCGCGCTGCAGGCGGCGCCGCTCGGTGATCAAGAGACGCGCGCCGCTGTCGGACAGGATGTGCTCGATCTGGAGCCGCTTGAGCGCCTCGTGGATCGGCACCACCACCGCGCCCGCGATCCACGCTCCGTAGATCGCGACGACGCTCTCGATGCTCTTGTCGAGGAACACCGCGACGCGATCCCCGGGCGCGACGCCGGCGTCGCGGATCTCGCGCGCGAGCGCGGACGCCGCGCGGGCGAGCTCACGGTGCGTCAGCGTCCGGTCGCGCGTCGCGATCGCCGGGCGCGGGGCGCTCGTCTCGGCGCTGCGCCACAGCGCATCCTCGATGCGGACCGTCTTCGCGTCGGCCTCCTGCACGGCGTCCCCTTTCCGTGATCCCGTCGCGGATCACCACAGCGCGGTCTCACCATCGTTCGGTCGTGTGGACGTGTGAGCACGACGCGCGCCGTGCCGCTCTCGATCGAGGAATGCGGCTCCTACATTCGAATTCCCAGGGCGACCTCGAGGGACGCCGCGCATCGATGGCGACACGGCGCCTCGAATCGCGCGCCGCGGGACGTGCAGATCACACCACGGGTGACGCCTCACAGTAGGACGGGCGCGATCGTGGCGAAGCGCCCCGACGCCCGCGAGACGTGGTGCTCCGGCGGTGTACGATCGCTCATGCGCGACATCCGTCCCGAGCCGATCACCGCCGCGCGGTACGCGCCGTACGGTGCGCTCGTCCGCGCCGGCGATGCGGCGTCCGCGCGCAGCGCCAACCACGGCACCGCCTCCGTGTGGGACGCGCTCGCGACGCTCGAGAACGCGAGAGGCGCGCGGGCCCGCGCGACGGCGTCGCTGTTCCGCTGCCATCCGCACGAGGGCGCGACGCTCCCGCTGCGATGGCTCGAGCGACATCCGCTCTCGACGCAGATGTTCGTGCCGATGCACGACGCCGCGCGCTACCTCGCGATCGTCGCGCGCGGCGAGGCGGTCCCCGATCTCGACACGCTGGCCGCGTTCGTCGTCGAGGGTGCGCAGGCGATCACGTACGCGCCCGGCACCTGGCATCACCCGATGGTCGCGCTCGATTGCGCGATCGACTTCGTGAACGTGATCTTCGCTGACGGCACCGACGCCGACTGCGAGGAGCGCGCGATCGACACGGCGCAGATCGAGATCGAGATCCCGGTCTCGATCTAGCGCGAGCGGACCCCTACCAGGGCGTCTCGGCGTAGTCCTTCAGGAACAGGCCGAACCGGTGCTTGCCGGTGCGCATCCCGTCGAACACCGGATCGACGATGCGCGCCGCGCCGTCGACGACGTCGAGCGGCGGGGAGAAGCCCTTGTCCTCGACCTTCTTCGCCGCGATGTCGGCGGGATCCTCGTCGGTGATCCAGCCGGTGTCGACGCTGTTCATGTGGATGCCGTCGACCGCGTAGTCGGTCGCCGAGGTGCGCGTCATCATGTTGAGCGCGGCCTTCGCCATGTTCGTGTGCGGGTGGCGATCGGTCTTGAACGCGCGATAGAACTGACCCTCCATCGCCGACACGTTCACGATGTGCTTGTCGCGCGTCTTCTTCGTGCCCGCCGGCACACGGTTCATCAGCGCCCGGAGGCGGCCGTTCAGGACGTAGGGTGCGACGGCGTTCACGAGCTGCACCTCGAGCAGCTCGAGCGTCGAGACCTCGTGCAGCAGAAGGCGCCAGCTGTTGCGCCCGCGCAGATCGACCTGCTGCAGATCGGCGTCGAGCTTGCCCTCGGGGAAGAGCGCGAGATCGCCGTGATCCTCGTCGGTCAGCGCGACCTGCGCGAGCGCGACCGGATCGACGATGCGCCCTCCGCTCCGCGCGAGCGCGCCGTCCTGGAGGTGCAGGGACTCGTGGCCCTCGAGCAGCGCGCGCGTGCCCTCGGGCAGCTCGCTCGCCGGCCGCAGCTCGTCGGCGATCAGGTGCCGATAGAACCCGGTGGGACGGCGCACCGTCTGACACGCGTTGTTGATGATGAAGTCGAGCCGCTCGAGCGAGCGATCGAGGTGCGCGCAGAACGCCTCGACGCTCGGCGTGTGACGGAGATCGAGCCCGTACACCGAGAGCCGGTGCTGCCACTCCGCGAAGTCCTCCTCGCGCGCATAGCGAGCGGCCGCGTCGCGCGGGAAGCGCGTCGTCACGATCACGCGCGCGCCGGCCCGCAGCAGCTTGATCGCCGCGTGATAGCCGATCTTCACGCGCGCACCGGTGATCAGCGCGACCCGGCCACGCAGGTCCGCGCTCTGGTGGCGCTTCTCCCAGTTCAGCTCGGCGCAGCGCGCGCAGAGCTGATCGTAGAAGTGGTGCACCTCGCGGAAGCTCGTCTTGCACACGTAGCAATTCTTCGCGTCGGGCAGCTCGCCCGGCCCCTCGTTCGCCTCGGCCGCGGGCGCCGACGCGTCCGCCGCGAGCACCGGCGGCGTGACGTAGATCAGCGCCCGGCGGAGCTTCCGGATCCCCGTGCGCGAGAGCACCGAGTCGACCGCCTGGCGCTCCTGCGCGCGATCGACGCGCCGGCTGTCCTTCCGCATCTGGCGGAGCTCGCCCTTCTTCGGATGCGAGAGGCGCCCCGCCGCGACCAGCAGGCGCTGACGCTGCGACTCCGGGAGCTCCCACAGCGTCTTGCGGTCGAGCACCAGCGACTCGAGCCAACCGATCACTTCCTCGACGTCGAACGGCAGCTCGTCAGTCATTCAGCCAGTGCTTCTTCCAGTGCCTCGCCGAGCCGGCGAGCGTGCTCGACCGCCCGGTCGAGCGCCGGTGCGATCGCGAGATGTCCTCTCGGGTGACGGCGCACCACGACGCCCTTCGCGCGCAGCGCGTCCGCGATCCCGTCCGCGCGCTCGCCCGCGGCGATCACTCGATAGAGCCCGGCTCCGCGCACGTCCATCCCGCGCGCGCGCACGCTCGCGAGCGCCTCGTCGAGCGCGCTCGCGCCGGCCGCGACGTCGATCCTCCGCGCCGCCCGCAGCTGATGGTGCATCTGGATCAGCGAGAGCTCGTCGCCGTCCCAGGTCGACACGAACGTCATCGGCGTCGGCACCCAGAGCGCCTTGCCGACGTGCACCATCCCGAGCTGCCCGCCCGTCCACCACACGCGCGCGTCGGGCAGCACTCCCCACGCGTCGCTGGCGAACGCGCCCGCGCCGCCGCGGTGGTACGCGCCCGCCGTGTCGACGACGACGATCGGCACGCCGGTGTCGGCGCGCACCTTCTCGAGCCGCTCCGCGAACGAGCGCGCGAGCACGCGCCCGGTCCGCTCCTGGATCGACTCCACCACGATCCCGAGCACCGCGTCCGCGCCGCCCGCGGCGACGATCGCGTCGCGCAGCGCCGCCTCGCTCGCCTCGTCGCCGACCTCGCCCGGATGCGGCAAGAGTGGCCATGCGAAGTGCGCCGAGCCCATCGCGTGCGTCTCGGGATCGCTGATCGATCGCGCGCACGCCGTGGTGTGCCCCACGTAGTTGCCCCGCATCGAGAGCACCACGCTCGCGCCCTTGCGGTGCCAGCGGAGCATGCGGATCGCCTTGTCGATCGCCTCGTCACGCCCCGAGCTCAGGAACACGTGCGGCAGATCGGGGCTGAGCGCGGCGGCCCACTCGATCGCGCGCACCGCCGCCGGCGTCACGTAGTTGAGGAGCGTCACCTTCTCGATCGTCGGGCCCGCGAGCAAGCCCTCGCGCTCGGCCCGGAGCAGCGACGCCGGCGCGTCCGCGAGCGGCGCGACGATCCCGCTCGCGAGGTCGATGTGCTCGCTCGGCGCGGGCGCGACGCCGCCCTCGACCGCGAGCGGGCCGAGCGGCTGCCGGTAGTAGCGCGCGGTCGCGTCCTCGCCGTACTGCTGCTCGAGCACGCGCACGCTGAACGCGCCGAGGGAGTCGTTGAGCCGCACCATCGCGTCGGCGTGCCCGAGCCGGTTGCGGCCGGTCACCCAGCGATAGCGCGGCGTGCCGTCCGGGCGCTTCGTCGCGCGCGCCACCTCGAGCTGCGCCTGCTTCAGCAGGCGACCGATCCCGGCGCCGCGGACCGCGGGGTCGACCGTCAGCGCGACGCTGTAGAGCGTGTCGCCGCGGCCGCGCGCCGGATCGCGATCCGGACCCGACACCTCGGGCACGCGCTCGAGCGGCGCTGCGATCGCGTAGCCGGCGAGCGTCCACGTCCCGTCGGGATCCTCCACCTCGGCGATCAGCGCGATCCCGTCGGGCTGCTCGAGCCCGAGCCGCAGTCGCTCCGGCGTGTCCTGTCGCGCCGGCTCGTAGACGCGCGACTCGAGCTCGATCAGGACCGGGATCACGAGCTCGGCGTCCTCGAGACCGACGCGCCGGATCCGCACCTCGCGCGCCGTCGACGCGCTCGCGCCGTCGCCCGGGAGGTCCTCCCACGCCGGCGGCTTCTTGCCGGGATGCGCCTCGAGCCACGCGAGCGACTGATGGATCGCGCGGAACACGCGCTCGACGTCGCGCTCCTCGAAGCTCGCGTTGAGCCGATAGCGCACCGTCCGATCGCCCGCACCGAAGGCGACGACGCCGCGCCAGAAGCGCTGCCCGAGGTACGCGTCGAGGTCCGCCGGCGCGCCGAGATCGAACGCGATCGCGTAGCCGGTGGCGCGCACGTTCGCGATCTGCGCGCGCGAGCCGCACGCGCCCCAGCGCCGCTCGAGCTCGGGCAGGCGCGCCGCCACCCACGCTTCGATCTGCGGCGTCGCCTCGCTGTCGCGGATCATCGACGCGTGCAGCCGGCCGCGGATCAGCGACGCGGCGTACGCCTGCGTCGGCTCGGGATCGGAGAAGCGCGTCATCACGACGCCCACCTGCGCGCGCTTCGCGAACGTCACGCAGTCCGGCGCGTCCGGCGCGCCCGCCGCATCACAGAGCTCGAACCGGTGATGCCACGCGAAGCTCCCGCCCAGGCCGAAGCCGCACTGCACTTCGTCCATCACCAGCGGCGCGCGCAGCGCCCGCGTGATCAGGCGCAGCCCGCGATGGAAGCGCGCCGTCGCGTAGCGATCGCCGCCCTCGCTCTGCATCGGCTCGACGATCACCGCGAAGCACTCGCCCCCACGCAGCGCCTCGGCGACCGCCGACAGCGAGCGCACCTCCGCGCGCAGCAGCGCGTCCTCGCTCGCGCCGAAACGCGCGCGCAGCCCATGGTCGTCGCCCTCCGCGCAGAGCGCTCGAAAGCCCTCCGGCTCGCTCGGCTCCGTCGTCGAGCCGGGGCTGTCCCAGGTCGGCCACGGCGCGAACACCGCCTCGTACCCCGCGAGCTCGAACGGCACTCGCTTGCCCGGGCTGTGCGATGCGTAGAGCGCCAGCATCGTGCGCCCGTGGAAGCTCCCCTCGAACGCGAGCACCCGCCGCGCCGCCGCACCGTCGCCCACCGCACCGT
>JALYRN010000494.1 GCA_030855295.1 Myxococcota bacterium
GAGCCGACGCGCGAGCTCGGCATGGGTGAGGTCGGTGCGCTCACGGAGGCAGCGCGCAGCGAGGAGGCGGCGCAGTCAGCGGCCGCGACGAAGGGCGAGCCGCTCCCGGCGCCGGGGCGAGAGCCCAAGAACGTGCTGCCGGCGCCGCGCGTTCCGGTGTCGAAGATCGCGGCGGCGAGGCCTCCGGCGCCCAGCCCGCGCCCGCAGGAGCGCGGGGCGGGAGAGATCCCGGCGCGAGCACCGGCGCTGATCGCGCCCGAGCCGTCGAGCCCCCGAGCCCGGGACGGCGACGGCGGGCTCTTCTCGATCCCGGAGATGGAGATCGAGCCGGTGCAGTCGTCGTCGGCCTTCGCCGCGTCGCCGGTGCCGGAGACCGCGAGGGTGGCGCCTGGCGAGATCACGGCCGAGATGGCAGCGATGCCGCTGCCGGAGGAGCGCACGCCGATCGCGCGACGCTCGTCGCTCGGTCGATGGATGCTCGTGCCGATCGCGCTGCTCCTCGGCGTGGCGCTCGTCGGCGGCGTGGCCCTGTGGGCGTGGTCGTCGGGCGTGGTCGGCGCGGGCGGCGAGGAGATCGCGATGGTGCCACCGCCGATGGTGCCGCCGCCGCTCGCGGGAGGCACCGAGGCCGCGGAGGTCGGGCTCGAAGTCGAAAGCGCAGTCGAAGAGGCGGGCGCAGTCGAAGAGCCGGGCGCAGTCGAAGAGCCGAGCGCGGTCGAAGAGGCGAGCGCAGCGGTCGAAGCGCCGAGCGCAGTCGAAGAGCCGAGCGCGGTCGAAGCGCCGAGCGCGGACGAAGCGCCGAGCGCGGTCGAAGCGCCGAGCGTCGGCGAAGCGACGGAGGCGAGCGAAGGTGAGCCCGAGCCCTCCGCCGCAGCCGAGCCGGCAGCCGAGGACGAGGGCGAGCGCGGTGGGCGGCCGCTCGCGGACTATCTCGTCGCGCGGGCGAACTTCCGGCGCGGTCACGGCGAGCTGCAGGAGGCCGAGGCCGACTATCTGCGCGTGCTCCGGCTCCAGCCCCGGAACGCGCGCGCGATCGCGGGGCTGACTCGCCTCCACATCGCGCGCCGCGATCCGCGCGCCGCCGCCCAGTGGGCGCGGCGTCTGGTCGCGGTGGCGCCGCGCTCACCGGGCAACCACGTGCTCCTCGGCGACGTGCTCCAGATGGCCGGAGATCATGCAGGCGCGCGGCGCGAGTGGGAGCGCGCGCTCGAGATCAGTCCCGGGTTCGCCGACGCGCGACGACGGCTCGACTAGGCTCGATCAGGACTAGGGCCGCCCCGTCGAGCGCGCGGAATCGCGCCTCATCGGCACGAAGTGCCGCTCCACCACGCGATCGCGCCAGGCGAGCACGTCGGCGTGCTCGCGGGCGAGGGCGTCGTCGGTCCACGCCGCCGCGGACGCGTCGCCCACCTTCGCGAGCGTGCGCGACGGCAGCACCATCTGCAGCGACGCGATCATCGCCACGTCCGCATAGCTCAGTGCGCCGAGGATGTAGTCGCCGCGCTCGAGCGACTCGCGTAGCTTGCGCAACGTCCAGCGGATCGTGCCGCGATCCTGCGCCTCCTCCTCCTCGCGCACGCCGTGCTTGCGCGCGATGTACTTCAGCGCGAGCTCCGCCGCGGGCACCGAGGCGCGCCGCAGCGCCTTTGGGATCGACGGCGGCATGCTCTCGATCAACGCCGCCGCGCTGCGCGCCATCCTCGGCGTCAGGAGCGCGCGGCCGGCCCGCGCGATCACGTCCGAGAGCCCGTTCCAGTGCACGACGTCGGCGTCGCGCCCTTCGGGGAAGAGCGGTGCGCGCGCGCCGACCTTCTCGGCATGACGCGCGATCGGCAGCGACTCCGCCAGCACGACGCGCCCGTCGAACAACACCGGCACCGTGATCGCTCCGCGCGGCCACCCCATGCGCGCGCGCAGCACGGGCTCGCCGAGCATTGGCATATACGGCTCGTAGCGATACTCGACGCCGTGATGATCGAGCGCCCAGCGAGCCTTGATCGACCACGGCGAGTAGGGCAGGGCGACGAGGCGACGCATCGACGACGACTGTATCACCCGGCGGGAGCGCGCTCGCGCTCCCGGAGTCGCGCATCGACCCGCATCGTGGTACTCGCGGCCCTCCTCGGAGGGACGAACGGATGAGCGGCATCGCGAAGGTGGTGGTGGTCGGCGCGGGCACGATGGGGAACGGCATCGCGCAGGTCTGCGCGCAGAACGGGCTCCTCGTCACGATGACCGACGTCAGCGAGGCCGCGACGAAGAAGGGCCTCGCCGCGATCGACAAGAGCCTCGAGCGGCTGGTGCAGAAGGGCAAGCTCGAGCCCGACGCGCGCGCGCGCGCGCTCGACTCGATCCGCACCGGCACCGACCCCGCAGCCGCGAGCGCCGACGCCGATCTCGTGATCGAAGCGGTCCCCGAGAAGATGGAGCTGAAGCTCGAGCTCTTCCGCGCCGTCTCCGCGCGCGCGCCCGCCCACGCGATCCTCGGGAGCAACACGTCCTCGCTGAGCGTCACCGAGATCGCGGGCGCGACCAGCGATCCCTCGCGCGTGATCGGGCTGCACTTCTTCAACCCGGTGCCGGTGATGGAGCTGCTCGAGATCGTGCGCGGCCTCGCCACCAGCGACGCGACCGCCGACGCCGCGCGCGCGTTCGCCGCGCGCATCGGCAAGCGATCGATCGTCGTGAAGGACTCGCCCGGGTTCGCGACCAGCCGCCTCGGCGTGATGCTCGGCTGCGAGGCGATCCGCATGCTCGAGGCCGGCGTCGCGAGCGCCGAGGACATCGATCTCGCGATGGAGCTCGGCTACCGCCACCCGATGGGCCCGCTGAGGCTCACCGATCTCGTCGGGCTCGATGTGCGCCTCGCGATCCTCGAGCACCTGCACCGCGAGGTCGGCGAGCAGTTTCGTCCGCCCTCTCTGCTGCGCCAGATGGTGCGCGCCGGCCGCCTCGGCAAGAAGGTCGGCCGCGGCTTCTACGACTACCCCGCGACCCCGTCGCCCAAGGCCTGAGTCCACAGGAGTGCTCGCCCCGGAGGGCGCGTACGGGAGCGCGCCCGGCGCGCGGACGGAAGCGCCCGGAGCGGGCGAGCCGATTTTTAGACAGGCTTCGAGCCCGGACGCCGCGCGCGACGACGCGGATCTCGTCCTGACCGGGATCGAGCACGCGCACGCCGTCCTCGGTCCGCAGGATCGAAGCGCAGCGTTCCGCGCGCGCGCTGTTCGTCGTAGGCGCGGCGCTGCTCGAGATCGCAGAGCACGCGGTAGGCCAGCGTGACCACGACTGAGAGGTCGCGCTGAGCTCCGCCCACACGAGCAGGTCTTCGCCCCGCTCCGGTCCGATGACGATGCCCTCGAGTGTCGCTGCTCGCGTCGGGTCGGTCATCGCAGCGCACGACTCCATCGAGCTCACTCGCGCACGGTGCTCACTCGCGCACGGTGCCTATCTCGAGCACGGTGCCTATCTCGAGATCGGCTCGCCCGCCTTCCTCCACACCGTCGCGAGCCACGGCTGCTCGCGGCGCGGTCTTCCCGGGGGGCGGTAGTAGCGGTCGAGCTCGATGAAGCCCGCAGCGGTCACGTACTTCCGCCAGGTCTCGAGCGAGTGGAACGCGCCGTAGCGACCGCCCGAGACGCTCTCGACGTCGGGCCCGTGCGGGTTCGAGCAGAACAGCACGCCGCCCGGGCGCAGCGTCGCCTCGAGCTGCGCGAGCACGCGCGGCAGCTCCGGCGTCGGCACGTGGAAGAGCGACGCGTTCGCGAAGATCCCGTCGAAGCGCGCAGGCGGCAGCGCGAGCGCGAGAAAGCTCTGGTGCAGCACCTCGCAGCCCGTCTGCGCGCGCGCCATCTCGACGAAGCGAGCCGATCCGTCGAGCCCGATCGCCTCGTGCCCGAGCGACCGGAAGTGCGCGAGATCGCGCCCCGGCCCGCACCCGAGATCGAGCAGCGCGAGCGCGCGGACGTCGCCCTCGCCCGCGTCGCGCTCGATCGCATCGAGCAGCGCCGCGCGGTTCTGCGACACGTCGTGATCGCGCGTCCCTGCCTCGAACGCGACTGCCTCCGCGTCGTAGTGCGCCACCGTCCGCGCAGCCAGCGCCTCGAGCTCTTCTCGCGTCATGAGCCGATCCTTCCATCGCGCGCCGACGACGCACCAGCAAGGCGAGGCTCATCCGCTGCGGCGAGGTCCTCGCCGAGCGCTGATCGGCGCGGTGCTCGCGGGGACGTTCTGCGTCGTCGGCTTGCTCGGCGAGGGCGGCATGGGCCTGGTCTACGAGGCCGAGCACCTGCGCCTCGATCGACGCTACGCGGTGAAGGTGATGCACCGCGGGTACGCGGCGCGCGAGGACCTGCTCCCACGCTTCGATCGCCGATTTTTAGAAAGCCGCTGAGCGCCGACCGCGGTGGCGCGCTCGCGAGGCGCCGTCGCCTAGGGTCGGAAGAGGTGCTCCGCCGCGGCCGGAGACATGCCGCCGTTGCTGTGCCCTACCCCGGGCACCGTATCGAGCATCCAGCGAAGCGAGACGCCGGCGGCGAGGGCCTCTCGCTCCGCGGTCGCGAAGTAGAAGTGACCGCGCTCGAAGCGATTCGCACCCTGCGCATCGGCCTGGGACGTCGTGCGCAGATCGGCGTCGCGCTCGAGATCGTCCTCGCCGAGCAGGACGATCAGCTCGTGCGAGAACATCGCCGCGAGACGGGCGGGATCCGGCGGCGCGCCCTGCAAGCCATAGGGCATCCGGAAGTTGCGATCACTTCCGTCGCCGACGCTCGGCAGCGTGTACCAGCCGGAGTTCGCGGCGACCGCTCGGGCCACCCGAGCATCGGGGCGGAACGTCAACAATCGGTGGACGAACTGGCCTCCGGCGCTGTGTCCGTAGATCAGATAGCGGCACCGCGTGCTCCCGAGCTCGGCGCGCACCGCCTCGAAGAGGTGCTCGATCTCGCTGAGGCTGTAGTCGTTCGGGTCGCGCCAGTCGGCTGGGTCGTACGTGCTCGAGCTGGGCGTTCCCGCGGTGCCCACGCCGAGGTTGTAGTCCTCGGACGTCGGATAGAGCGCGACCGGGAGCTCGGGTGCGATCGCAAGCGCGCCGGCGCGCTCGACGGCGTCTCTCCACGCGCCGAGGTAGCCCGAGGCGTTGCGACCAGCGCCGTGCATCACGAAGAGGATCGGCCCGGTCTCTGCGTCGAACGTCGCGCTCCGGTGCGTGTACGCGGTGAGCACGTTGCCGTCGCGCGCGACGAAGCGCAGCACTCCCCTCGCGTCGGCCAGGCTCACGGCGTTCTCGAGCGTCGCGGGGAACGGGTCGGCGACGCGGCACGCGGGATCGGGCGGCGCGCCGGCGTCCGGCGCCACGACGTGCGCGTCCGGTCCGTCGCCGTCGTCGAGGCGCGCGTCGCCGCTT
>JALYRN010000495.1 GCA_030855295.1 Myxococcota bacterium
GGCGGAGGCGGCGCGTCCTGGCGGGCGGTGCTGCGTGCCCACGGGGATCGAGCGCTCGTCGTGCGCCGCGCGCGCATGCGCGGGCGCTTGCCGGTCAGCTCTTCGTAGGCCTCGACGACCGCCCGCAGCCGAGCCGCCTGCTGCGGATCGCCCTGGTGGCGGTCGGGATGGAGCTGCAGCACCAGCTGCCGGAACGCCCGCCGCACCTGCGCGGGGGTCGCGCTGGGGGGCAGGCCGAGGACGGTCCGAGCATCACGCGGGTGGTTCATCGGTGGGCGATCGACAACGCTCGCGGCGCCGGGTTCCGTCCCGGCGCTCGGATTTCCCTACGCGCGCGCGGATCGGGATCACCCCTCGTGGAGCTCACTCGAGGATCCGCGGCACCGACGAGCGGTCGAGGCGCGCCTCTCGCACCGCGGGCTCGCACGCGCGGACCTGATCGCGGAACGCCTCGAGCCCGAGCGACGCGACGCGCTCCGGCGACGCATCGAGCTTCGCCAGCCCCTTCGCCAGCAGCCGCGACGCCGCGTCGGGCGCGCCCATCGCGTGGAGCTTGTGGAGCGCGGCCGCGATCTGGACGAGGCCCTGGAAGACGCGGCGCTCGTCGTCGTCCACCGACTCGCGCCAGCGATCTTCCCACGCCTCGTGCGCCTCGAAGAACGCGCTCTCGTCGAAGCAGCGCGCGCCCCGCAGCAGCGCGGCCTCGGCGGTGTCGTCGTCGGGCGTCTCTCGGATCGTCAGCGAGCGCGCGGCGCGACACCGCCTCGCGCTGATGTCGACGCCGAGCGCGGCGAGGCCCAGCGCGTTCGCGACCGCGAGCACCGTGCCGCGCCCGCAGAACGGATCGACGACCACCCGCGTGTCGGTGTTGTCGAGCAGGTATCGGCACGCGACCCGGCACGCGGTGACGCCCATCGCGCGGCTCCACGGCATGTGCCCCGCGTCGGCGATCACGTCGGGGCCCGGGCTGCGTGGCGCCTGCACCGCGCCTCGCGTGATCGCGATCATGTGCGAGTAGCTCGGACGCCCGAACGCGATCGTGCCCGGCGCCTGCCGGCACACGATCTTGTGGAAGAGCACCGCCGCGCCCTCTTCGTCCGCCGCGCGCGACACCAGATGCCCCTTGTCCACGAGCGCGCCGTCGGCCCGGACGTCGCTCTGATAGAAGATCGCAAGGCCGCCCTCGGGCACCCAGCGCACGACGGCGCGCGCCGCGTCGACGAACCACGCGCGCCATCCCGCGAGATCGAGCTGCGGCAGCTCGGAGACGTCGGGCAGCGAGGTGACGACGCTCGCGCGCTCGGGCGCGGCGTTCGCGCGCATCCACGCGAGCGCGTCCGCCTGCACGATCTCCCGGCGCGGCTCGCTCATCGTCGGGGGCAGTGGTCGCACGATCGCGGGCGCGCGTCGACGGTCGCGCGCGGCGCGATCCTGTGTAGAGTCCGCCCCATGAAGATCGCCATCGTCGGTCCCGGCAAGCTCGGCAGCGCGCTCGGGAGAATCTGGGCTCGAAAGGGCCACGAGGTCGTCGTCACGTTCTCGCGCGATCCC
The DNA here is from genome assembly GCA_030855295.1 of Myxococcota bacterium. Taxonomy (GTDB): domain Bacteria; phylum Myxococcota_A; class Polyangia; order Polyangiales; family Sandaracinaceae; genus Sandaracinus. The sequence continues at coordinate 1,552 of JALYRN010000495.1, forward strand.
GCGAAGCTCGAGGCGGTCGCCGCGTCGATCGGCGCGCGCGCCGCGGGCGTGCAGGAGGCGGTCGCCGCGAGCGACGTGATCGTGCTGACGACGAAGTGGGCCGCGGTCGCCGACGCGGTCGCGCAGGCCGACACGTCCGCGCAGGCCGACACGTCCGCGCAGGCCGACACTGCGTGGGCCGGCAAGGTCGTGCTCGACTGCACCAACACCATGAGCCCGCGCAAGACCGCGGAGGGGCAGCCCGAGCTCCGCTCGTGCGCCGAGGTGCTCGCGACGATGGTGCCCGGCGCGCACGTGATCAAGACGTTCAACCAGGCGTTCGAGCAGCTCTTGAACGCGGAGTCGCGCCTCTTCGGCGGCGAGCGGCCGACGATGTTCTACTGCGGCGACGACGAGGCCGCGAAGAAGGTCGCGGCGCAGCTCGTCGAGGAGACGGACTTCGAGGCCGTCGACGCGGGCCCGCTCGAGAACGCGCGCCTGATCGAGTCGTACGCGATCCTCGTGATCCGACTCGGTCACACCCTCGGCCTCGGCACCAACATCGCGATGAAGTTGATGCGCCGTTAGGCTGGGGCCGCGTCGCGCTGCGCGCGAGGGCGGGTGCGTGTAGCCTGGGCGCTCGAGGCTTCCCATGACGCATCGCACGCTCGTCGTCTTCACCTGCGCGCTCGCGAGCGTGCTCCTTCCAGTGCCCGGCACCGCGCTCGCGGCGCCGCTGTTGCGTGGGCTCGGCGGTCCCGCGGACTTCGGTCCGTTCGATCTCGCGCCGAACGACGACGGCTCCAGCAGCGCGATCGACGTGAGCGCCGCGTTCCCGGCGGGGCTCCGCTTCTTCGGGATGACGTTCACGTCGCTGCACGTGAACAACAACGGCAACATCTCGTTCGGCGGGAGCAACGGCACGTTCACGCCGCAGCCCTTCCCCGTCGCGAGCCTGCGGATGATCGCGCCGTGGTGGGGCGACGTCGACACGCGCGGCGGAGGCACCCCCGCGCGCAACGGCGTGTACTGGTCGATCACGCCGGGCCGCTTCGTCGCGACGTGGCACGACGTCGGGTACTACAGCCACCACGACGAGCTGCAGAACGACTTCCAGCTGATCCTGACGTCGGCAGGCCCGGGCCCCGGCGACTTCGACGTCGAGTTTCGTTACAACCGCTGCGAGTGGACGACGGGCGACGCGAGCAGCGGCATGGGCGGCTTCGGCGGCACGCCCGCGCAGGCGGGCTTCGACGCGGGCAACCTCGAGGACTACGTCGCGCTGCCCGGCTCGCTGACGATGCGCGTGCTCGATCTCTGCACGACCTCGAACGTCGGCATCGCCGGCGTGTGGCGCTTCGCGATCCGCGACGGCGAGGTCACGTGCTCCGGCTTCGGCGAGGCGTGCGAGACGGGGATGCCGGGCGCGTGCGCCGCGGGCACGATCCGATGTCGCGGCGAGGACTCGGTGTGCATCGCGCGCGAGGAGCCGAGCGACGAGCTCTGCAACGGCGCGGACGACGACTGCGACGGCCTGAGCGACGAGGCGCTGGGCAGCACGACGTGTGGCGTCGGCGTGTGCGAGGCGTCGACCGAGAACTGCATCGCCGGCACCCCGCAGACCTGCGCGCCCGGCGCGCCGCAGCTCGAGCTGTGCAACGCGCTCGACGACGACTGCAACGGCGTCGCCGACGACCTGCCCCTGCTGCGCTGCGGCATCGGCGCGTGCGAGGTCGCGGTCGAGGCATGCGTCGGCGGCGTCCCCCAGGAGTGCGTTCCCGCGATGCCGATGGCCGAGCTGTGCAACGGGCTCGACGATGACTGCAACGGCGCGATCGACGACGCGCTCGACGCGTGCATGTTCATCCCCGACGCCGGCACGTGCCGCGGCTACGAGTGCGACCCTCACCGCCTCTACGGCCGCGCCGGCCCGATCGGCTGCAACTGCCGCGTGTCCAGCACCACCGCCCCGAGCCCCGCCCTCGCGCTCGCCCTCGCCGCCCTCGCGTGGATCGCAGCGCGACGCCGCCGCCGCTGACACGCGCTCAGGGCATCCGGGGCGAGCGCTCCTGTCGGCCCCAAGGCTGTCTTGGAATCGGCTCAGTGCGGGATCACGTGCCCGCCGTCGTCACCCCCGACGTCGATCATCCCCATCATCCCGGCGTCCGCGTGATCGAGGATGTGGCAGTGGAACATCCACATCCCCGGTCGCTCGTCGTAGTGCACGACGAAGCTCGCCTCGCCCTCGACCGGCACGTCGATCGTGTCGAGCCACTCGGGGATCACGTTCCCATCGCGATCGAGCGCCTGGAAGAAGTACCCGTGCAGGTGCATCGGGTGCGCCCAGTCCATCGTGTTGCGGAACGTCCAGATCTGCGTCTCGCCGAGGTGCGCGTAGACCGGCGTCGACTCCCACGAGGGCACGCCGTCGATGCCCATCCGCAGCTCGCCGTCGACCGTCGCCTGCGTGAGCTCGACGTCGAACCGCGTCGCGCCGAGCGTCGAGAGCGGCGGAACGGTGCGCTCCGGCAGCTCCGGCATCGGCAGCGCCGCCACCGGCGCCGCGCCGACGAGCTCGATGCGCAGCAGGTCGACCTCGTCGCGGAACTCGGTCGAGCCGTAGCCGCGATCGTACGGCACCCATCGCAGCGACAGCGGTCGCCCCTGCACGCCGCGCGGCACCAGGATCGCGTCGACGCGCTGACCCGGGAGCACGAGCAGCCGGCTCACCGTGCGCGGCTCCGGGAGCAGCCCGCGATCGCCGCCGATGATCGTGAAGCTGTGCCCCGCGACCGCGAGCTGGAAGTAGCGGCTGATCGCCGCGTTGACGAAGCGCAGCCGCAGCGGCACCCCGTTGCGCGCGCGGATCGCGGCGTCGACGCGGCCGTTGATCAGCGCGTAATTCCCCTCGCGCCCGAAGAGCGTCGCGAGCGCGCCGCCCGCCGTCGGCGCGAGCAGCGAGCCGTTGTCCTCCTTCAGCGCGACATCGCTGAGCACCACGACGAGCTCGTCCATCTCCGGCTCGTCGTCGGCGCGCACCACGATCGTTCCGTAGAGCCCCGCCGCGACCTGCACCGCCGAGCGTTGGTGCGGATGGAACCAGTAGAGCCCCTCGTCGGGCAGCACGAACTCGTACTCGAACGTGCCGCCCGGCGGGATCGCGGGCTGCGTGTGGCCGGGCGCGCCGTCCATCTCGTTCGGGACCCGCAGGCCGTGCCAGTGGATCGTGGTCTCCTCGGGCAGCTCGTTGCGGAAGTGCACGATCAGTCGATCGCCGACGCGCGCCTCGATCATCGGCCCCGGCAGGGTGCCGTCGTAGGTCCAGAGGCGCGTCGGGCCCTGCGGCACGATCGACAGCTCGGCCTCGCGCGCGACGAGATCGATCTCGATCGTGTGCGGGTCGGGATCGAGATCGACCGCGCGCGCGAGGCGCACCTCGTCGTCCCAGCCCGCCGGCTGCGCGTGATCGGGCGGAGGCGGGCCACACGCCACCACCAGCGCGGCGAGCGCGGTGGCGACGAGACGGCGTGCGACGTGAGACGACATCTCTCCCCGGCGACGACGCGAGGCTTCCATCGGGACCGACCAGGTATACACGCTTCGCGCGGCGTCGACCGACGTCGCGGATCGCCGGCGCACGGGGGTCAGCGCCGCGCTCCCGCCGGGTGCTTCATGCGGAGCGCGCCGCGCAGCGCCGCGTCGGCGGTGCGCACCACGTGCTCTCCGTCGAAGTGCCGTGCGACCGGCACCTCGGGGAACGCCGCCGCCGCTGCGAGGAGCTCGTCCTGCTGATCGGCGAGGAGGCGCTCGCACTCGGCGTACACGCCATCCTCGCCTTCCTCGAG
>JALYRN010000496.1 GCA_030855295.1 Myxococcota bacterium
CGCCACGGCCGCGGCGGCGGGCCGCCTCGCGCGCGCGGATCGCGTGCGATGGATCGGTGATTGCGACGCTCCACCCCCATGGAGCGAAGCCCCAGGAGTCAGCAGCAGCCGCAGCCGCCGAGCCCGGACCCGGCGCACGCGCCCCGCGAGGACCAGCCGAACCCCGGTGATCCCGGGCCGCCGGTGCCGGAGCCGCGGCCGCGCATGGATCCGCTGCGCGATCCGCGCCTGCCGACGGAGGAGCCGCCGCGGCGCGGCGTCTAGCGACCAGCCACGACAGGAGACGAGCGAGAGAGAGGAGCCAGCGAGCGATGGCGACCGCACACAAGAGCAGCAGCCGCAAGACGACCAAGAGCCCTCGGAAGAGCACGGCCGCGAAGAAGAGCAGCAGCAAGCGCTCGAAGAAGAGCGACGGCGACGAGGAGGGGCGCGGCGAGATCTCCGGAGGCGCCAAGGGCGTGCCGCGCGCGCTGTGGACGGGCTCGCTCGGCTTCGGCCTGCTGCAGATCCCGGTCAGCCTCCACACCGCGAGCGCGAGCACGGATCTGCGCTTCCACCAGCTCGACGAGCGGACGCACGATCCGATCGGCTACAAGCGCGTGAACAAGGCGACGGGCGAAGAGGTCGACTGGGACAACATCGTCCGCGGCTACGAGGTCGAGAAGGGCGAGTACGTCGTCATCAGCGACGACGATCTCAAGGCCGCGGACGTCGACGCGACGCAGATGATCGACATCGTCGACTTCGTCGATCACCGCGCGGTCGAGCCGGTCTGGTACGACAAGCCGTACTATCTCTCGCCCGCGAAGCGCGCCGAGCGCGCGTACGCGCTGTTCCGCGAGGCGCTGGTGCGCACCGGCAAGGCGGCGGTCGCGCGGGTCGTCATCCGCACGCGGCAGCACCTCGCGCTCGTCTATCCGAGCGGGCGCACGCTCGTGCTCGAGATCCTCCGGTGGAACCACGAGCTGCGCTCGCCGCGCGGCCTCGAGCTGCCCGAGGACGACGTCGAGTCGCTGAAGATCAGCGACCGCGAGCTCGACATGGCCGAGGAGCTGATCTCGCGCATGAGCACCGACTGGGAGCCGTCGCGCTACCACGACCAGTACCGCGAGGCCGTGCTCTCGATGATCGAGGAGAAGGCGCGCAGCGGGAAGGTCACCGAGGTGCGCACCGCGAAGAGCGAGCGCGCGGCGCCGACGCGCTCGTCGGAGCTGGTCGCGCTCCTCAAGAAGAGCCTCGAGTCGAGCGAGCGGAAGGAGCCCGGCGAGCCTGCGCGCGCGGGCTCGAAGAGGGGCCGGAGCGCGGCGTGAGCATGGAGCGCAGCGTGAACATGGAGCGGTGAAAGATGGCTGGTATGCAGCGTCGATCGGAGGCGCCGGATCGCGCGCGCGCGCGGCATTCCGAGCGGGCCCCCGCGCGCGCGGAGCGCCTGCCGACGATCGAGCCGCAGCTCGCGACCTTGGTGCGCGAGCCGCCCGAGGGCGACGCGTGGCTGCACGAGATCAAGTACGACGGCTTCCGCGCGATCGCGTACCTCGATCGCGGCGAGGTGCACCTGGTCTCGCGCAACGGGCTCTCGTTCGACGATCGCTTCGCGCCGGTGCGGATCGCGCTGTCGGAGCTGCCGATCGAGCGGGCGATCTTCGATGGTGAGGTGTGCTCGCTCGACGAGAGCGGACGCACGAAGTTCGAGGCGCTGCAGGGGGCGATGCGCGATGGGACGGAGCACGCGCTCGTGTACTTCGTGTTCGATCTGCTGTGGTACGGGAACGAGGATCTGCGCGGGCTGCCGCTGGTCGAGCGGAAGGAGCGCCTGGCGCGCGTGATCACCGAGACCGGCACCGGCGTCGTCCGGCGCGCCGAGCACGTGCGCGGCGACGGGGCGTCGTTCCTGGACGCGGCCGAGAAGATCGGCCTCGAGGGCCTGATCGCGAAGCGCGCGGTCGCGCCCTATCGCGGCGGCCGATCGTCCGGCTGGCAGAAGGTGAAGGTCGAGCGGCGCGAGGAGCTCGTGATCATCGGCTTCACGCCGCCCAAGGGGTCGCGGCAGCGGTTCGGCGCGCTGCTGCTCGGCATCGCGGATCGCGAGGGCAGCCCGCTGCGGTACGCGGGCAAGGTCGGCACCGGGTTCGACGTGCGCACGCTCGAGGAGCTGCACGATCGGATGCTCCCGCTGCGGACCGAGCGCGCGCCGGTGGGCGATCCTCCGCGCGAGCGCGGCGCGGTGTGGGTGCGGCCGGAGCTGGTCGCGGAGATCCGGTACACCGAGTGGACCGCCGACGGAAAGCTGCGCCACCCGACCTTCCTCGGTCTGCGCATCGACAAGAGCGCCGAGGACGTGCGCCGCGAGCGACCGATCGACACGCGCGAGATCAGGACGCCCAGAGCACGTTCTCGACGCGCTCGGTGACGCACGACCGCGGACGTGCGCACCCGTCAGGGTGCGGCACGCTGCCCCGGGCGAGGCGAAACGCCGCTGACCAACGTCGCGCCGCCGCGACCGGTGCGGCGCAACTCTCGGACCGCACGCGAGGCACGCGCGCTGCACTCGGCCCCCGCCCCCGAGACGCGGCCCCGAGCCGAGGAGCGACGCCTTGATCCCGAGAGACCCGACGCCGCAGCGCCCTGCCCCGTCCCAAGAACAGCCGGCACTGCGCCCTCGCCCCGGGGTCGCGTATCCCCTGGGCGCGCACTGGGATCACCGCGGCACCAACTTCGCGCTCTACTCGGAGAACGCCGAGGCGGTCGACCTCTGTCTGGTCGACGCCGACGGGCGTGAGACCCGCGTGCCGCTGCGATCGCAGACCGCGTTCGTGTGGCACGGATGGCTCGAGGGCATCGGTCCGGGACAGCGCTACGGGTATCGCGTGCACGGGCCGTACGACCCGTCGCGCGGGCTGCGCTTCAACCCGAGCGTGCGCGTCCTCGATCCATACGCGTTCGCGGTCGACGGAGTGGAGCAGCGCGAGCGCGGGCTGTTCGCGTTCGATCCGATGAAGCCCGAGATGGACCTCGTCCCCACGCAGCAGGAGGCGAACGGCGCGCCGCTCGCCGTCGTCGTCGATCCGTTCTTCGACTGGGAGGGCGACCGCCCGCCGCGGACCAGCTTCGCGTCGACGGTGATCTACGAGGCGCACGTGAAGGGGCTCACGCAGCGTCACCCCGCGATCCCGGAGGAGATGCGCGGCACGTACCTCGCGCTCTCGCACCCGGCGATGATCGAGCACTACCGCGAGATCGGTGTCACCGCGATCGAGCTGATGCCGGTCCACAGCTTCGTCGACAACGGCTTCCTGAAGGACCGCGGGCTCCGCAATTACTGGGGCTACAACACGATCGGCTTCTTCGCGCCCGACGTGCGCTACCGCGCGGGCGGCGAGGTCGCGGTCGAGGTCCGGCAGTTCAAGGAGATGGTCAAGGACCTCCACCGCGCCGGCATCGAGGTGATCCTCGACGTCGTCTACAACCACACCGCCGAAGGGAACCACCTCGGGCCGACGATCTCGTTCCGCGGCATCGACAACCCGACGTACTACCGCCTCGTCCCCGACGACCCGCGCTTCTACTTCGACTACACGGGCACCGGGAACACGCTCAACATGCGTCACCCGCAGACGCTGCAGCTCGTGATGGACTCGCTGCGCTACTGGGTGCTCGAGATGCACGTCGACGGCTTCCGCTTCGACCTCGCGAGCGCGCTCGCGCGCGGGCTGCACGAGGTCGAGCAGCTCTCGAGCTTCTTCACGATCATCCACCAGGACCCGGTGATCTCGCAGGTGAAGCTGATCGCCGAGCCGTGGGACGTGGGCGCGGGCGGCTACCAGGTCGGCAACTTCCCGATCCGCTGGGCCGAGTGGAACGGGAAGTATCGCGACGCGCTGCGCTCGTTCTGGCGCGGCGACGGCGGGGCCGCCGCGGAGCTCGGATACCGGCTGACGGGCTCGAGCGACCTCTACCAGTCCAACGGCCGCGCGCCGGGGCAGTCGATCAACTTCGTCACCGCGCACGACGGGTTCGCGCTGCGCGATCTCGTCTCGTACAACCGCAAGCACAACGACGCGAACGGCGAGGGCAACCGCGACGGCAACGACGACGAGCGCTCGTGGAACTGCGGCGTCGAGGGGGAGACCGACGATCCTGGGGTGCGCGCGCTGCGGGCCCGGCAGGTGCGGAACTTCCTGGCGACGCTCGCGTTCTCGTGCGGCACGCCGATGATCGTCGCGGGCGACGAGATGGGGCACACGCAGCGCGGCAACAACAACGCGTACTGCCAGGACAACGAGATCAGCTGGCTCGACTGGGAGCTCGACGACGAGCGGCGCGCGCTGCTGGAGTTCACGCGGCGCGTGCTCGCGATCCGCCGCCGCCACCCGAACCTCCGCCGCGAGGACTTCTTCCGCGGCCGCGCGATCCGCGGCACCGACGTGCACGACGTCATGTTCTTCCGGCACGACGGCGAGACGATGACGGACGAGGACTGGTCGAACCCCGTGACCTCGAGCGTCGGCGTCTTCTACGCGGGCGAGGGCGTCGGCGCGATCGACGACAAGGGCGATCCGCAGCTCGACGACGACCTGCTGATCTTGCTCAACGGGAGCGGCGTCGACATGCAGTTCGCGCTGCCCGACGTCGGCACCGAGCGCACGTGGCAGCTCGTCGTCGACACCAGCGACGACGAGGCCCGAGGCGAGTGCGTGGCTGCGCGCCAGAAGACGTCGCTGCCGGCGCGCACGCTGAAGCTGTTCCGGCGCCCGCGCATGGGCGCGCCGCCCGTGCTGTGACACTCGCGCGACGTCCTCGTTCTCGGGCACGACGCGTGCAGGTTCCTTCCTCACACGCGACGAAACGCGACGAGGAGAGACGTGATGCCCAACCTGCAGGTGAACCGTACGGACACGAGCAAGGAGATCGAACAGCTCAACTCGTTCCTGCGTGGCGAGATCAGCGCAGTCGAGACCTACCGTCAGGTGATCGATCGCCTGGGGAGCCTTCCGGAGGCCGCAGAGCTGCGCGACTGCATGCGCTCGCACGAGCACCGCGTGATGCGGCTGCGCGAGGAGATCCAGCGCCGCAACGGCAAGCCCGCGGAGAGCTCGGGGCCCTGGGGCGCGTTCGTGAAGATGCTCGAGGGCGGCGCGAAAGCGTTCGGCACCAAGCCCGCGATCGCGGTGCTCGAGGAGGGCGAGGATCACGGGCGCAACGACTACCAGCGAGACATCTCCGCGCTGGGCCGCGAGGGACGCATCCTCGTCGAGCAGTACCTCCTGCCGGAGCAGCTGCGGACGCACGCGGTGATCAGCCGGCTCAAGCGGATGCTGCCCTGACGAGAGAGCCCGCCGGGGCGAGACGACGCGCAGGTCGGAGCGTGTCGT
>JALYRN010000035.1 GCA_030855295.1 Myxococcota bacterium
GCGCGGCGCAGGTCATCCTCGAGGCGCACGACGGCGATCTGCGCGGCCTCCGCGTCCTGTTGCCGCGCGCAGCGGTCGCGCGCGAGGTGCTCCCGGACACGCTCCGCGGCGCGGGCGCAGAGGTCGACGTGGTGCACGCGTACCAGAACGTGCCCGCGCCCGCCGAGGACGAGGACGCGATCCGCCGCGCGATCCTCGATCGCACGATCGACGTCGTCACGTTCACTGCGCCCTCGACCGTCGAGAACGTCGTGCGAATGCTCGGCGACCGCGCCGCCGAGGCGCTCGCGCCGCTGACGATCGCGTCGATCGGCCCGATCACGACGGCAGCTGCGGAGAAGCTCGGCGTGCGCGTCGACGTGACCGCCGCGACGTACACGAGCGACGGGCTGGTCGACGCCTTGCGCGATCGCTTCGCGCGCGGCACGTCCGCCGCGGGAGACGCGAACGATGCGACGTGAGGCGTGGCGATGGTTCGGAGCCGCAGCGGCGGCGGCGCTGATCGCGCTCGCGCTCGGCTGCGAGAAGCCTCCGCCCGAGGCGACCGTGCGCATCATGCTCGCGGACGACGAGCTCATGGCTGCGGTGACCGACCCGCCGATGCCCGCGCCCGGCGAAACCGTGCGCTCCTGGGCGACCGCGCCGTGGACCGGGCACGACTGGATCCCGTACGTCGGCCCGATCGTCCTCGACATCGATCACGATCTCGGGCGCGTGCCGCAGGGCGTGCTCGTCTACCTCTCGTTCACCGAAGAGGGGCTGAACCCCGGCCTCGCCGCCGGCGATCTCGCGCAGATCCTCGAGGTGACCGAGGACCGCGTCGTGATCTGGAACAACACCAACGGCGCGTACTTCGTCCGCGTCGTAGTCTTCTGATCGTGACCTCGCTCGCGACGCCGGCCCCCGCCTCTCCGTTCCGAAGTTTCGAGCACGATCGCGCGAACGATCGGAGCGTGATGATCCTGCGCGGTGTCGCCGCCGCGTGGACGCTGCTGAGCGTGGTCTGGCTCGGGTTCGTGCTGCGCAACTGGATCGGCCTCGGCTTCGCCCTGATCGGCGGCCTCTTCGTGCTGATCTGGGCGGGGATGGTCGCCAAGGCACGCAAGCGCGCGCACCTGCGGGTGGCCCTGCGCCTGACGCCGGAGGCGCTGCACTACGAAGACGGCGTCTCCGAGAGCGCCATCGCGTGGGGCGACGTCCGCTCGGTCGAGGTCGACGAGGAGCGCCTCGTCGTGCGGATCGAGCACGCCGCCGGCGAGCCGCAGCTGCTCGAGTCGATGTTCGTCGGGGTCGGCATCTACGACCTGGCCGACGCGGTGCGCGACGCGTGGCGCGCGTCGACGCCCGCCGGATCGCCGACTCCCTGATCGAGGCCTGGCCGATCGGCCAGCCAGCGCTGTCATTCCGGAGCGTGGCCTCGCGCGGTGGCAGAAACGATGCTTCGCTCGCGGTGCGCGCGGCGCGTCCGCGGGTACACTCGCTCCGTTCCGAGTCGCGAGGAGACCGTGGCAGATCCGTTCGAGCCCGATACCGGCGTCGTCACCGAGACCCGGCCCGAGAAGAAAGTGAAGCGGCCGCGGATGTACCGCGTGCTGCTGCACAACGACGACTACACGACGCGGGAGTTCGTCGTGGAGGTCCTCCGATCGGTGTTCCACCTGACCGAGGCGGAGTCCGTCCGCGTGATGCTGCACGTCCACTACAACGGAGTCGGCGTGGCGGGGGTGTTCACGCGCGAGATCGCCGAGACCAAGATCGCCGTGGTCGAGCGCCTCGCCAAGGAACGGGAGTATCCACTGCGTCTCTCGATGGAGCCCGAGGACGACGAAGACGACGAGAAGCGCTGAGGCGCAGAGACACGCAGGCGGGACACTGACCACCGCGCACCCGCTGCCCTAGGAAGAAACGACGGCTACCGCGCGCCCCATCGGCGCGCAGGTGGATCCGGGAGGACGATGGCCACTCCGATGATCGCGAAGGAGCTCCAGGCGACGCTGCGCAAGGCCTACGAAGAGGCCCGCCGGATGCGCCACGAGTTCGTCACGCTGGAGCACCTGCTCCTGGCGCTGTGCGACGACCCCAAGGCCGCCAAGGCGCTCGACGCCTGCCGCGCGAACCGACCGAAGCTGCGCAAAACGCTCGCCGAGTGGCTCGAGGAGAACCTCGAGCCGATCGGCGACGAGGACGGCGACGACTTCCAGCCGCACCAGACCATCGCGGTCGAGCGCGTCCTGCAGCGCGCCGCCATCCACGCGATCTCGTCGGAGATGAAGCAGATCGACGGCGGCAGCGTGCTCGTGCAGCTCTTCCACGAGCGCGACTCGCAGGCCGTCTACGTGCTCTCCCAGCAGGGCCTCTCGCAGTACGACCTCAAGCGCTACGTCAGCCACGGCATCGCGCCCGAGGGCGGCGACGCGCCCGACCTCGACGACGAAGAGGGCGAGGAGAGCGCGTTCGGCGAGGAGGACGAAGAGGGCGGCGGCGCGGTGCGCGATCCGCTCAAGGCCTACACCGTCGATCTCAACGCCGAGGCGAAGGAAGGCCGGATCGATCCGCTGATCGGCCGCACGCTCGAGCTCGAGCGCACGATCCAGGTGCTCTGTCGGCGCCGCAAGAACAACCCCGTGTTCGTCGGCGAGCCCGGCGTCGGCAAGACCGCGATCGCCGAGGGGCTCGCGCTGCACATCGTCGAGGGCAAGGTCCCCGACGTGCTGAAGAACGCGACGATCTACTCGCTCGACATGGGCGCGCTGCTCGCGGGCACGAAGTACCGCGGCCAGTTCGAGGAGCGCCTCAAGGGCGTGATCAAGAAGCTCGTCGAGCACGACGACGCGATCCTGTTCATCGACGAGATCCACACGATCGTCGGCGCCGGCGCGACCACCGGATCGTCGATGGACGCCTCGAACATCCTCAAGCCCGCGCTGGGCTCGGGGAAGATGCGCGTGATCGGCTCGACGACCTTCCAGGAGTACAAGGGCAGCTTCGAGCGCGACCGCGCGCTCGCGCGCCGCTTCCAGAAGATCGACGTCGGCGAGCCGTCGGTCGACGAGTCGATCGAGATCCTCGAGGGGCTCAAGGAGCGCTACGAGGAGCACCACGGCGTGAAGTACGGCGAGGGCTCGATCGAGGCCTCGGTGAAGCTCGCGTCCAAGCACGTGGTCGAGCGCTTCCTGCCGGACAAGGCGATCGACGTGATCGACGAGGCGGGCGCCCAGGACCGCATGCGGAAGGACCGCACGCACAAGGTCACCGTGCGCGACATCGAGCGCGTGGTCGCGAAGATGGCGCGCATCCCGGAGAAGACGGTCTCGGCCGGCGAGCAGGAGCGCCTGCGCGACATCGAGACCGAGCTCAAGGCCATGGTCTTCGGCCAGGACGACGCCATCGCGAAGATCTCGAGCGCGATCAAGCTCTCGCGCGCGGGGCTGCGCACCGGGGACAAGCCGATCGGCAACTTCCTGTTCGCCGGTCCGACCGGCGTCGGCAAGACCGAGCTCGCGCGCCAGCTCGCGAAGGTGCTCGGCGTCGAGCTGCTCCGCTTCGACATGAGCGAGTACCAGGAGCGCCACACGGTCTCGCGGCTGATCGGCGCGCCGCCCGGCTACGTCGGCTTCGATCAGGGCGGGCTGCTGACCGACGCGATCCGCAAGCAGCCGTACGCGGTGCTACTGCTCGACGAGATCGAGAAGGCGCACCCCGATCTGTTCAACGTGCTGCTCCAGGTGATGGACCACGCGACGCTGACCGACAACAACGGCCGCAAAGCGGACTTCCGGAACGTCGTGCTGATCATGACGACCAACGCGGGCGCGCAGGATCTCGCGCGGCGCAACATCGGGTTCGGCGGCGGGGTCGACGCCGCGGACGCGAGCAAGGCCAAGCAGGCGATGGAGCGCACCTTCTCGCCGGAGTTCCGCAATCGACTGGACGCCTGGGTGCTCTTCGGCGGCCTGTCGCGCGAGGTGATCCTGAAGGTCGTCGACAAGGAGGTCGATCTGCTCCGGGGCCAGGTCGCCGAGCGGAAGCTGACGATCGAGCTGACCGACGCGGCGCGCGAGTGGCTCGCCGACAAGGGCTACGAGCCCGCGTTCGGCGCGCGTCCGATGGGCCGCACCGTCGAGAATTACCTCAAGAAGCCGCTCGCGGAGGCGCTCCTCTTCGGTCCGCTGAAGGAGGGCGGGACCGTGCGCTTCGACGTCGGCGAGAAGGACGGCGAGACGATCGTCGTTCCGCAGTTCGTCGACGCGCCGGCTCGCATCGAGGCATGATCAGCGGCGCGCGCGCGTGCCGGTCTACCTACTGACCAAGGATCTCGTGTTCCCTCCGCCGGAGGGCGCGTCACGCGAAGGCGTGGTCGCGATCGGCGGAGATCTGTCCGCAGAGCGGCTCCTGCTCGCGTACGCGCAGGGCATCTTCCCGTGGCCGAGCGAGGGAATGCCGCTGCTCTGGTTCTCGCCCGATCCGCGGTTCGTGCTCGAGCTGTCGTGCGCGCACGTCGGTCGCTCGCTCCGCAAGCGCGCCCGACGCGGCGGCTTCGAGATCCGCTGCGACACCGCGTTCCGCGAGGTGATGCAGGGCTGCAAGCGCGCCTACCGACCCGGGCAGCACGGCACGTGGATCACGCGCGACATGATCGACGGCTACGAGGCGCTGCACGCGCGCGGCTACGCGCACTCGGTCGAGTGCTGGATCGACGGCGCGCTCGCCGGAGGCCTGTACGGCGTCTCGCTCGGCACCGCGTTCTTCGGGGAGTCGATGTTCGCGGTGGAGCCCGACGCCTCGAAGCTCGCGTTCGCGACGCTGCTGGGAAACCTGGCGCACTGGGGCTTCGACCTCGTCGACTGCCAGGTGCGCACCGACCACCTCGAGCGCTTCGGCGCCCAGGACTGGCCGCGGAGGAAGTTCCTCGGGACGCTCCGGACCTCCCTCCAGGGCCCCACCCGCAAGGGGCCCTGGCGTTTCGAGCTCGATCCGGTCGCCGCGCTCGAGAGGCTGGCGACCGAGACATAGCGCCACGCGAGACGACCGGGCGATCGTCCCGTTTTCGCCGGTCGCCACATCGGGTCGCGACAGGGGGAAGCAGCCACTATACTCCGCCCGTTTTTGACGCCGGAGCTGCTCGTCGCTCCGGACTCTCTCGCTCGGGAGCATTCGTGATCCGTACTTCTCAGGGGCCGCTCGCTCGTGTCTTCGGCGGCATCGACACGCGCCGAATCGCTCCCTACGTCGCGTTCGTCCTCTCGGGCGCATCCAGCCTGATCTTCCAGACGATCTGGAGCCGGATGCTGCACCACGTGTTCGGCGCGACCTCGGTCGCGATCAGCACGGTGCTCACGGTGTTCATGGCCGGCCTCGGCCTCGGCACGTGGATCTCGGGCAAGTACGCGGCGCGGATCAAGCATCCGATCTTCGCCTACGCGCTCGCCGAGATCGGCGTCGCGGCGTGGGGCCTGATGATCCCGTTCCTCGTCGACTCCGAGGGCTTCCTCGCGACGGTGAACGCGTTCCTGCGGCAGACGCTCGACGCCGAGAGCGGCACCTTCATGGTCGCGCGCTTCCTCTGCGTGGTGCCGATCCTGCTCGTGCCCACGACGCTGATGGGCACCTCGCTGCCGCTCCTCGCGCAGCACTTCGCGCGCGGCGAGAAGGACCCGCAGGTCGTCGGCTCGTACGTCGGCACGCTCTACGCCGTGAACACGTTCGGCGCCGCGTGCGGACCGATCCTCTCGGCGTTCATCCTGATGCCGACCGTCGGCCTCGCGGTGACCAACGTCGTCGCGTGCTCGCTCAACCTCACGCTCGCCGGCCTCATCTTCGCGTTCCGGAAGCAGCTGATCGGCAGCTCGTGGGGCAGCGGCGAGAAGATCGAGTTCTTCCCGCGCAAGACGAACGTCGAGGACGAGCAGCCCGCCCCGGTGTCCGCCGCGGTCGCGGCCGCTCCGACCGCGGGCGACGTGACGAGCGAGGCCGACGCGTCCGACGTCGCGAGCGCCGGCCGCAAGCGCGCGGCCAAGGGGCGCGGCGCGTCCAGCGAGCCGGAGGTGCAGGCGGGCCCCGAGCACGATCACGATCGCCTCGAGTGGCGCATGCGCCGCGACCTCGTGATCGGCGGCGTGCTGATGGTCGCCGGCATCGCGCTCACGGCGATCACCGGCGGCGGCGTGTTCTTCTACGGCGCGATCATCATCGGCGGCTTCGAGCTGCTCCGCGCCGCGATGTCGTGGGGCGAGCTCTCGCAGCTCGATCGCAGCGCGGGATCGCGCAAGCGCGCCAAGCCCGGCGACGACGGGCCGTACCGACGCTCACCGGGGGGCTCGAGCGCGCCGACCGACGACGTCTGGATCCCGCCGATCGCGCGCAAGATGGCGTTCATCGCGTTCGCGCTCTCGGGCGCGAGCGCGCTCTGCTACGAGGTCGTCTGGTCGCGCGCGCTCGCGATGACGATCGGCTCGTCGATCTACTCGTTCGCGCTGATCCTCGAGACCTTCCTGATCGGCATCGCGAGCGGCGCCGCCGCGATGAGCGCGCTGATGGGCAGGGGCCGCGCGCCGCTGCGCGGGATCGCGATCGCGGCGGGCGTGCTCACGCTGCTCGCGATGACGCCGTGGGCGATCGACATCCAGATCGGCTCCGGGCGCACGCACGGCGGCGACGTGATCACGTGGATGCTCGTGTCTGCGCTCCCGCTCGTGCTGATCGGGATGGTCGGCGTGTACGCGATGCGCACCGCGGCGCGCACCGAGGACCTCGCGCGTCGGGGCGGCGTCGAGGTCGGCGGCGGCGACACGCTCGCGCCGCCCTCGCTGGTGATGCTGCTGGTGCCGCTCACCTGCGCGATCCTGAACGCCGGCTACTTCAGCACCGGCTACCTGCCGAAGATCCTCGCGTCGGTCGTCGCGGCGATCTGCGTGTTCCTCGGCGTCGCGATCGCGCTGCGCCGACACCCGGTGCTCCTGCTCGCGCTGATCCAGCTGCTGATCGCCGGCGCGACGACGGTCTCGTACGTCTGGCAGGACGAGATCCCGTACGCGTTCGCGCAGCTCGTGGTGTCGATCGGCGACCTGCCGTCGCACGTCGGCACCGTGCAGTTCTTCATGTTCTTCACGGCCGCGCTCTGCACGCTGCCGGCGACCCTCGGCATGGGCGCCATGTTCCCGCTGACGGTGCGCGTGTGGACGGCGGGTGGCTCGGGCGTCGCGCGCGACGTCGCGGTCGTCTACACCGGCAACACGATCGGCTCGATCGTCGGCTCGTGGCTGCCCGGCTTCGTGCTGCTGCCGCTGATCGGCATGGAGCGCACGCTGCACGTCGGCATCGCGCTGAACATGCTGCTCGCGCTCGGCATGCTGATCGCGGGCGCCGCCGAGCCGGACACCGTGGCGGTCACCGACGCGGACGTGAGCACGGCGAAGAAGGACGCGCCGCCGAAGCCGAGCACGGCCGGGATGATCGGCTGGATCGTGGGGGGCGTGCTCTTCGTCGCCGCCTCCGCGGGCGCGCTCTACGCGGCGGGCGACGACAGCCAGGTGCAGGCCGCAGCGTGGCTCGGCATCGGCGCGACCGGCTTCCTCGTGGTCGCGCTGTCGCTCCTGCTCCGTGCCGCCGAGCGCGATCGCGCGGACGCGACCGGCCGGGCCGTCGGCGCGCCCAAGCCCCGCGAGCTGCCGACGTGGCACGCGATCACCGTCTACATCCTGTCGCCGGCGATCCCCGCGCTCCTCGCGCTGCTCTACCTCGGCACCGCGCATCCCGACTCGATCATGCGGTGGAACCTGACGCAGATGACGCTCGGCGTGTTCCGTGTCTCGCTCGCCGAGGGCATGCTCGATCCCGAGTCGTGGGGTCAGCCGGATCTCGTCTACTACCACGACGGTCTGAGCACGACGGTCTCGGTCGAGCAGTGGGGCCGCCACTACGCGCTCAAGAACAACGGCAAGGTCGACGCCTCGAACGGCGACGACATGCCGACGCAGATCACCGTCGCGGCCTACCCGCTGCTGATGCACCAGGACGGACCGGAGGATCTCGACGTCGCGATCGTCGGGTTCGGCTCGGGCGTCACGGTCGGCACCGCGCTGTCGTTCCCGGTCGCCAGCGTCGACGTGATCGAGCTCGAGCGCTCGGTGCCCGAGGCGGCGCGCTTCTTCCAGGACGTGAACCTGCTCGAGTACACGCTGCCGACGTTCCCGTACGTCGAGATGCCGCGCCTGGAGATCATCAACGACGACGGGCGCAACTACCTCGCGTCGACCGATCGCCAGTACGACGTGATCATCAGCGAGCCGTCGAACCCGTGGATCACGGGCGTCAGCGATCTCTTCACGACGGATCACTTCCGCATCACGAAGCAGCGGCTCCGCCCCGGCGGCATCTACTGCCAGTGGGTGCAGCTCTACGAGCTCAGCCCCGAGAACATCAAGACGATCTACCGGACCTTCGCCGAGCAGTATCGCTACGTGATGGTGCTCGCCGCCGACGATCGCTCGAGCGACACCGTGATGCTCGGCTCCGATGCGCCGCTGACGCTCGACGCCGCGCGCATGCGCGCGATCTGGGAGACGCCGCAGGTCGAGGAGCGCATGACGGTGCACGACCAGCTCGAGCGCGCCTACCTGCGCTCGCCGTTCGACATGTTCGCGCGGATCCTGCTCGCGTCGAAGGAAGAGGTCCTCGCCTACACGCAGATCGAGCGGCGCCGTCGCGGCGGCGAGTGGCACGTCGATGCCGCCTCGACCAACGCCCGGGCCTGCAACGCGCCGGACTGCGTCCGCGAGCCCGTCGTGCTCAACACCGACGACAACGCGCGGATCGAGTTCGCCGCGCCGCACGACCTGATCGGGTTCGAGCGCTACGAGGGATACCTCGCGACCATCTACTCGCCCGAGTGGCCCTACGGCCGGCTCGAGGAGAGCATCCGCGGGATCGGCGAGGGCGACGAGCGCGCGCGCAACCTCGCCGAGCTCGCGATGTCGCTGATCGGCCACGGCCGCTACGAGGTCGCGGCGCACTTCATCGAGCTGTCGCAGCAGGCGGGCCGCGCACGCGAGACCGCCGTCGCGCTCGAGGTGCTCACGTTCCTGCTCTCGAGCGAGCACGAGCCGCGCGTGCGCATCGAGGAGCCGGTCCCCGGTCCCGAGATGGATCGCGCGAGCGCCGAGCAGCTCGTGCGCGGCTTCGAGCGCGTGCGCGCGGCGATCGATCGCGCGCAGTGGGCCTCCGCGCTCGGCGCGATGGAGGACATCCCGGCGCCGCTGCGCCTGCACAGTGGGCCCTCGATGCGGTTCCTCTACGGATACCTGCTCTACAAGGCGGCCGACGGATCGTTCGCGCAGTTCCGCGCGGCGGGCGAGCAGTTCGACGACCTGACGCGCACCGACGAGGACTACGCGGCGGCACACCCCGAGCTGTTCTACTTCCTGGCGCGCTCGCGCGACGCCGAGGGCGAGTACGACGAGGCGCTCCGGAACATGCGCCGCTACGTCGAGGCCCGCCTGACGTCCTCTCACTCGGACGCGGTCGACGTTCCGGAGCCGCCCACCGGCGAGGCCCCGACGACCGACGCCGCAGGCGAGTCGAACAAGGCGGCGCACGAGGATCGCGACTGATTCTGCGTGAGTTGCTGCGCACTTGCGCTCGGTGCGTAGTGGGCTTCGCAGCGATCGCCCCCACGACTGCGCAGTGGGATACGCATCCACATTGAAACCGGCCGAGCGGCCGGTTCGCACATCGACGCAAGCGCGGGAAATCGTTGATGTCTACGCGTGCCCACAGGCGTGGCACGCGTGGTGCTCAAGGGCAGCTCCGCAGGGTCGACGCTTCCCGGAGCGCGGCTCGAGCAGGAGAGAAGAACCCGATGAGCCAGCCGAACGCCACCGCCAATCAGCAGGGCCCGCGCGCGCTCCGCATCCTCGCCAAGTCGGTGTTCCGCGAGCTGAAGAGCAGCGGCTACAGCCGCTCGGACATGGTCGCCTTCGCGACCGAGATGCTCTCGCTCGTCAGCTCGGACCTCCGTGACGCGACCGTCGAAGAAGACATCGCCGCGGAGTGAGCAGAGAGCCGTCGGCACGCGAGAGCGCGTCGCCCGACGGAGCCACCCGACGAAAGGGGAGCCGGAGACGGCTCCCCTTTTTCGTTCCGTCGCGCGATGCGATCCGCGGGATGCGATCCGCGGGATTGGCGCCGCGTCACTGGAAGATCTGGCCCCGGGGCCTACCTTGACCCGCCCGATCCGCGGGGGCTAGATTCCGCGCCCCTTCGGGGCCCCCGACAGACAGAGAGAAGGAGAGATCCCATGGCGACTCGCATCGCGATCAACGGGTTCGGCCGCATCGGTCGCTGCGTCACGCGCGCGCTCGAGGCGACGAAGAACACGGACATCGAGCTGGTGGCGATCAACGATCTCACCGACCCCGCGACGCTCGCGCACCTGCTGACGTGGGACTCGGTGCATCGGCGCTTCGCGACGCCCGTCGAGGCGACCAGCGACGGCATCTCGGTCGGCGGCCGCAAGATCCCGATCTTCGCCAAGCGGAACCCGGCCGAGCTGCCGTGGAAGGATCTCGGCGTCGACATCGTGATGGAGTGCACCGGCATGTTCCGCGACAAGGCGGGCGGCGAGAAGCACATCTCGGCCGGCGCCAAGCGCGTGATCATCAGCGCGCCCGGCGAGAAGGACATCGACGGAACGTTCTGCGTCGGCATCAACACCGACGGCTACGATCCCGCGAAGCACCGCATCATCTCGAACGCGTCGTGCACCACGAACTGTCTCGCCCCGATCGCGAAGGTCCTCCACGACAGCTTCGGCATCCTCAAGGGCCACATGGTGACGGTCCACTCGTACACGAACGACCAGAACCTCCTCGACCTCCCGCACAAGGACCTGCGCCGCTCGCGCGCCGCCGCGCTCTCGATGATCCCCTCGACGACCGGCGCCGCGAAGGCGATCGGCCTCGTGATCCCGGATCTCAAGGGCAAGCTCGACGGCACCGCGATCCGCGTGCCCACGCCCGACGGCTCGCTGACCTGCCTGACCGCGCACGTCGGCAAGCAGACGACGCGCGAGGAGGTCAACGCCGCGCTCGAGGCAGCCGCGAACGGCCCGCTGAAGGGCATCCTCGGCTTCGAGACGCGACCGCTCGTCTCCAGTGACTTCATCGGTGATCCGCGCAGCTCGATCGTCGACGCCGCGCAGACCGCGGTGATCGGCGGCGACCTCGTCGAGGTGCAGAGCTGGTACGACAACGAGTGGGGCTTCTCCGAGCGCATGATCGACCTCGCCTCGCTGATGGCGCGGAAGGGCGCCTGAGATGTCGCTCGAGGGGATCCGCAGCATCCGCGAGCTGCCGGTCGAGGGTCGGCGCGTCTTCGTGCGCGTCGACTTCAACGTGCCCCTCGAGGGCAGCAAGATCACCGACGACACCCGCATCCGCGCGGCGATGCCGACGCTGCGTCACGCGATCGAGCGCGGCGCGCGCGTCGTGGTCGCCTCGCACCTCGGACGGCCCAAGGGCGCGCCCGATCCGAAGTACTCGATCGAGCCGGCCGCGCTGCGGCTCGCCGAGCTGATGGGCGTCGAGGTGCTGCTCGCGGACGACTGCATCGGCGACGGGCCGAAGAAGGTCGTCCAGGATCTGCGCGAGGGACAGATCGCGTGCCTCGAGAACCTCCGCTTCCACGCCGAGGAAGAGAAGAACGATCCGCAGTTCGCGGCCGAGCTCGCGAAGCTCGGTGACGTCTACGTCAACGACGCGTTCGGCGCGGCGCATCGCGCGCACGCATCGGTCGCGGCGCTCCCGAAGCTGATGCGAGAGCGCGGCGCGGGCCTGCTGATGGAGTCGGAGCTCGACGCGCTCGGCAAGATCAGCAAGGGCGAGGTGCAGCGCCCCTACGTCGCCGTGCTCGGCGGCGCGAAGGTGAGCGACAAGCTCGCGGTGCTCGAGGCGCTGCTCGCGCGCGTCGATGCGCTCGTGATCGGCGGCGCGATGGCGAACACCTTCCTGGCGGCGAAGGGCGCGAATCTCGGCAAGAGCCTGGTCGAGCAGGACAAGCTCGCGCTGGCGCGCACGATCCTGACGCGCGCCGCGGAGCGCAAGGTCGACATCGTGCTCCCCGAGGACTTCGTGGTCGGGACGAGCCTGTCGGACACGTCGGGCCGCGTGGCGCTGCCGAGCGAGGTCGGTGCCGAGGAGATGGCGCTCGACATCGGGCCGCGCAGCGTCGAGCTCTTCTCGAAGCGTCTCGCCGGCGCGCGCACCGTGTTCTGGAACGGGCCCATGGGCCTCTTCGAGAACGACGCGTTCGCAGCGGGGACGCGCGGCGTCGCGCAGGCGATGGCCGAGCTCTCGGGCGCGTTCACGGTGGTCGGCGGCGGCGACAGCGTCGCGGCGGTGCAGGAGGCCGGGCTCGCCGATCGCTTCGGGCACGTCTCGACCGGCGGCGGCGCTTCGCTCGAGCTGCTCGAGGGACGAAAGCTCCCGGGCGTGGAAGCGCTGCGATGACGACGAGGACGCCGCTGGTCGCGGGGAACTGGAAGCTGCACCACGGCCTGCGCGCGAGCGAGGAGCTGGCGCAGGCGATCACGAGCGGGCTGCCGGCGCCCTGCCCCGTCGAGGTCGTGATCGCGCCGGTCTACACGTCGCTGCATGCGGTGCACCGTCTGATCGGTGAGCGCGGCGTCGGGCTCGCGGGCCAGGATCTGCACTGGGAGGACCAGGGCGCGTTCACCGGGGCGATCTCGGCGCCGCTGCTCCGCGACGTCGGCTGCAGCCACGTGATCGTCGGGCACTCCGAGCGGCGGCAGCTCTTCGGCGAGACCGACGCGAACGTGCGCCGCAAGGTGAGCGCAGCGCTCTCGCACGACTTGGTGCCGATCGTGTGCGTCGGCGAGACGCTCGAGGAGCGCGAGGCCGGGCGCACGCTGGACGTCGTGCTCGGGCAGCTCGATGCGGCGCTCGAGGACGTGAGCGCGGACGCGCTCCCGAGGCTGGTGATCGCGTACGAGCCGGTCTGGGCGATCGGGACCGGCAAGGTCGCGAAGGCGTCGGACGCCCAGGAAGTGCACGCTGCGATCCGCGCGCGGCTGACCGAGCGCAAGGACGCCGGCGCGGCGGCGGCGACGCGCATCCTGTATGGCGGCAGCGTGAAGCCCGACAACGCCGGCGAGCTGATGTCACAGCCGGATCTCGATGGCGCGCTGGTGGGCGGCGCTTCTCTCAAGGCCGAGTCGTTCCTCGCGATCGTGCGCGCCGCGATCCCGGCGGGCTGAGCCGGCAGGAGCTCCCGTCCGCGCACTCCGGGGCGAGCACTCCGGTAGTCGATCGGCTCGCCCGCTCCGGGACCTGCCGTCCGCCCGCGAAGCGCGCGCTCCCGTCCGGTCCCTCCGGGGCGAGCACTCCTGTAAGCTGGAACCGCTCTCCGACCCTGCTACTGTTCGGCCCCCGCGGCTGCCCGGAGCTCCCTCGATGTATCTCTTCCTCTCGATCGTCTACGTCCTCGTGTGCGCGTTCCTCATCTTCGTCGTGCTCCTGCAGCAGGGGCGTGGCGGCGGCATGGGCTCGGCGTTCGGCGGCGGCGGCAGCCAGACCGTCTTCGGCGGCGCGGGCGCGGGCAACGTGCTCACGCGCATCACGTCGGCGTGCGCGGCGCTGTTCATGATCCTGAGCGCGACGCTCGCCTATATGTCGTCGAGCAGCGACTCGACGCTCGACGACGTCAGCCGCGAGCTCGAGGCGCGACAGGCCGCAGAGATCACCGGCGAAGAAGGCGCGACCGAAGCGACCACGCCGGAAGCGATCGTCGAGCCCGCGCCCGAGGCGCCCACCGAGGTGGTGCCCGCCGAAGATCCGACGCCCGGCGTCCTCGAGCTCGCGCCGCAGACCGGCACCGAGGCCGAGATGGCGCCCGAAGAGGGCAGCTCGGATCCGGCGGCTGCCTCGCCGACGGCGATCGCACCGTCCGACGACGTCGAGCCGACCCCGGTCACGCCGACCGGCCCGGTCGTTCCCGTCGCCCCCGACGAAGCCCCGGCCACCGACACGCCCTGAGTCGACAGGAGTGCTCGCCCCGGAGGGCGCGCACGGGAGCGCGCGCCGCGCGCGCGGACGGAAGCGCCCGGAGCGGGCGAGCCGATTTTTAGACAGCCCCTGACTCGGCAGGAGCCCCGGCGCGCTCGAGTCGAAGGCCGTCCATCGGCGCGCTGCGCGGGCTCCCCCGTCTGTCGCTCAGCCCAGCTCGCGCTTGGCCTCGCCGAGGATCGACTCGGCCATGTGCTGGATCCGCGCCTCGTCCTCCCCCTCGAGCATCACCCGGAGCTTCGGCTCGGTGCCGCTCCAGCGCACGACGACGCGGCCACGCTTGCCGAGCTCCTCTTCGGCGGCGCGGATCGCGCGCATCGTCGCGGGCATCTCCTCGAGCGGGCGGCGCATCTTGAGCGTCGCGTTGACGAGCACCTGCGGAACCCGCGTCATCGCGCGCGCGGCGAGCTCGGCGAGCGGGCGCTGCTCGCGCAGCGTCATCGCGAGGAGCTGCAGCGCGGCGACCAGGCCATCGCCGGTCGACGCGTGATCGAGGAAGATCATGTGCCCCGACTGCTCGCCGCCGAAGTTGTAGTCGTGCTTCCGCATCGCCTCGACGACGTAGCGATCGCCGACCGCGGTGCGGACCATCTTGCCGCCGGCTTCCTCGATCGCGCGCTCGAGGCCGAGGTTCGACATCACGGTGGCGACCAGCGTGCCCTGGCGCAGCTGCCCGTCGCGCAGCATCCGCGTCGCGCAGAGCGCCATCACGACGTCGCCGTCGACCTGCCGGCCCTCGGCGTCGACGACGACCACGCGATCGGCGTCGCCGTCGAGCGCGATGCCGATGTCCGCGCCGTGCTCGCGCACCGCCGCCGCGCAGCACTCCGGGTTCATCGCGCCGCACTCGGCGTTGATGTTCTGGCCGTCGGGCTCGATGCCGACCGGGATGACGGTCGCGCCGAGCTCCGCGAACACCGACGGGGCGACGCGGTAGGCCGCGCCGTTCGCGGCATCGACGACGACCTTGAGACCCTCGAGCGTCAGGTCGCGCGGGAACGTCTGCTTCACGAACGCGACGTAGCGACCGCGCGCGTCGTCGAGCCGCTCGGCGCGACCGATGTCGTTGCCGGTCGGCCGATCGCGGTCGAGCTCCCCGTCGGAGATCAGACGCTCGAGCTCGAGCTCCGCGGCGTCCGGCAGCTTGAAGCCGTCGCCCCCGAAGATCTTGATGCCGTTGTCGGCGAACGGATTGTGAGAGGCGCTGATCACGACGCCGGCGTCGGCGCGCATGCTGGTCGTCAGGTGCGCGATCGCCGGCGTCGGCAGCGGACCGCCGAGCATCACGCGGCCGCCCCAGGTGCAGATGCCCGACGCGATCGCGGTCTCGAGCAGATAGCCCGACACCCGCGTGTCCTTGCCGATGATCACGCGCGGCGCGTGCTTGACGCGCTGCCGCAGCTGATACGTGATCCCCGCGCCGATCTTGAAGGCGATCTCGGGCGTCATCGCGCCCTCGTTCGCCAGCCCGCGGATCCCGTCCGTCCCGAAGAGCTTCCGACCCATGTGGCTGGATGGCTAGCATGGGCACCGTCCCTGCGGGAGGAAAGCCTCCCGAGGACGCAGCCCGACTCTCGCGCCCGACTAGAGCCCGCGCAGCCGCGTCGCCTCGTACACGCGGCCCACGCCGACGACGTACGCGCCCATGCGCATCGGGACGCCCTTGGACTTCGCCTGCTCCCAGGTGCCCGCGAACGCCTTGCGCAGCACGCGGCGCAGCTCGTCGTTCACGCGCTCCTCGTCCCAGTAGTAGTGCTGGAGGTTCTGCACCCACTCGAAGTAGCTGACGGTCACGCCGCCGGCGTTCGCGAGGATGTCGGGGATCACGTGCACGCCCTTCGCGAAGAGGATCTCGTCGGCGTCCGGCGTCGTCGGGCCGTTGGCGCCCTCGACGATCACGCTCGCCTGGATCTCCTTGGCGACGTCGGCGGTGATCACCCCGCCGAGCGCGGCGGGCACCAGGATGTCGCACGGCAGCGTGAGCAGCTCGGTGCCGTCCACGCGCCTGGCGCCCTCGAAGCCCCCCAGCGAGCGGTGCTTCGCGACGTACGCGGAGGCCGCCTCCACGTCGATGCCGGCGGCCGCGTAGTAGCCGCCGGAGATGTCGGCGATGCCGACGATGATCGCGCCCTGCTCCGCGAAGAGACGCGCCGCCCAGCTCCCGACGTTGCCGAAGCCCTGGATGATCACGGCCTTGCCGGCGAGCGGCTCGTTCAGGCGCGCGAGCAGCTCCTCGCAGACGTAGAGGCAGCCGCGCCCGGTCGCCGCCGCGCGCCCGAGCGAGCCGCCGAGCTCGATGGGCTTGCCGGTGACGACGCCCGGCTTGTAGCCGTGGTGCTTCACGTACTGATCGAAGAACCACGCCATCTCCTGGGGGCCCGTGTACATGTCGGGCGCCGGGATGTCGGTGTGGTCGCCGACGATGTCGTGGATCTTGTCGACGAACGCGCGCGTGACGCGCTCCTTCTCGCCGACGCTCAGCTTCGTCGTGTCGACGTGGATGCCGCCCTTGCCCCCGCCGTACGGCACGCCCGCGACGGCCGTCTTCCACGTCATCAGCTGCGCGAGCGCGGTGACTTCCTGCGCGTCGACCTCGTGGTGGTAGCGGAGGCCGCCCTTGAACGGCCCGCGCGAGTTGTCGTGCTGCACGCGATAGCCGACGAAGGTGCCGATGCTGTCGTCGTCCATCCGGATCGTCAGCTCGACACGCACCTCGCGGAACGGTGTGCGCAGCTGCACCGCGACGTCGCGGCTGAGGTCCAGGATCTTCGCCGCCTCGTCGAAGTAGCGGTTCGCGTTCTCGAGCGCGTCGGTGCTCATCGTTCCCCCTCGGTTCTCGGTCGGTTCAGGTGCTCGCGGCGTCGGCCGCGCGTCGTCGCCGCAGGACGAAGAGCGCGAGCAGCGTCGCGAGCACCGCGTTCGTCCCGAGCAGCACGCCCAAGACCAGCTTCAACGTCGGCGCCGATCCACGCGCGACCGCGATCGGACCGACGCTCGCGAGGTGCGGCGCGCCGCTCGGCGCGGCGGTAGCGGCGACGCCGACGATCGCGACGTCCTCGAGCGCCAGGCCCTGGAT